>JAUQQB010000424.1 GCA_030550075.1 Chloroflexota bacterium
ACGGCGGGGGATGAACCAGCTGGCCGTGACCGTGGTCACCCAGGTGCTGGTGGATCGAAACGATCCGGCCTTTCAGAACCCGACCAAGCCCATCGGCTCCTGGATGGACGAGGAGACCGCCCGCCGGCGGGCCGCCGAACAGGGATGGGTGGTTCGGGAGGATGCCGGTCGCGGGTGGCGGCGGGTGGTCCCTTCTCCGCGCCCTCAACGAATCATCGAGCTGGCGGCCATCAAGGCCCTGCTGCAGGATGGTTTCGTGGTGATCGCCGTGGGCGGCGGGGGGATCCCTGTGGTGGAAGACGAAGAGGGAAACCTGGTGGGGGTGGAGGCGGTCATCGATAAAGATCTGGCCAGCGCTCTGCTGGCGATCGAGATCCGCGCCGATCTGTTCCTGATCTCGACGGCCGTGGAGAAGGTCGCTTTAAATTATGGAAAGCCAGACCAGCGCTGGCTGGATCGGCTCACCGTCTCGGAGGCCCGTCGCTATCTGGCGGAGGGCCATTTCCCGCCGGGCTCCATGGGGCCCAAGATCGAGGCCATTCTCCAGTATCTGGAGCACGGCGGGAAGGCCGCCCTGATCACCGATCCGCCGCACATTCCGGCGGCTCTACGGGGCGAGACCGGCACGTGGTTTGTGCCGGATCCCTGATTCCCAATCCAGCCACACGCTATAGCCGGAATGGATCTGGACCCTTTCGTCGATCCTCCTCCGGCCTTTCGGGTCGGGGAGAGGCAAGGAAGTGGGGGCTGGGGGCGCGCCCCCAGCCCCACAGCGCCCGGCTTCACTTATCATGCGAGCGCCGCCCAGCTTTTTTAAGCCGACATAATGCTTTCTTCACCTCCATATGGCCGAAATGGAGCACAGTTAGAAAGCGCTGTAAGCGCTCAGGAAATTGTCTGTTCTTGAATCAGGAGTTACACAGTTGAAAGCTCTAAAGGTGGGACGGAATGGCCCCACCCCCCTTTCTCCCCCCTCCCCATGGCCTTTGGGGCCGTGGGGAGGGGGGAGAAAAATCCTTGCCCCCATGGGAAACGAACTGCGCAAGTCCTACTTGAATCTCGGAGCGCGACATGCGGTTACAGGGGAAGGTAGCGCTGATCACGGGGGGCAGTCGGGGCATCGGGCTGGCCATCGCCCGGGCCTACCTGCAGGAGGGCGCAGCGGTGGCCCTCTGCGCCCGGGATGCCGCCGCGCTGGCGGCGGCGGTGGAATCCTTGCGCTCCCTGGACGATGGGGCCCGGATCCTGGCCCGGCCGTGCGATGTAACCCGCCCGGAGGAGGTCGAGGCCCTGATTGCGGCTGTGGAGGCGGTCTTCAGCCGCCTGGATGTGCTGGTCAACAACGCCGCGGTGCTGGGGCCTCGCGTGCCCATCGCCGAATATCCCCTGGAAGCCTGGCGCGAGGTCCTGGAGGTGAATGTCACGGGCGTCTTCCTGGTGACCCGCGCGGCCCTTCCCCTGATGCGCCGGACCGGTGGGGGATCGATCATCAACCTCTCTTCCGGGGTCGGTCGGCGAGGGCGAGCCCGGTGGGGAGCCTACGCGGTTTCCAAAGGGGCGATCGAGATCTTCACCCAGATCCTGGCGGAGGAACTGGCCCCGGAAGGCATTCGAGTCAACGCCGTCAACCCTGGTCCCACCCGTACCCGGATGCGGGCTCAGGCCTATCCGGAGGAGGATCCCCTCTCCCTCCCCGCGCCGGAGGAGATCGTCCCGATTTTCGTGTATCTGGCCTCCGATGAGAGCCGGGAAATCACCGGGCAAAGCCTGGACGCTCGTTCCTTTCGCTGGCCATGAGCCCAGACAGGAGATCCCCTGTGTCGGAAGTTCGCTTTCAGCGCATCGGATTGGTGCTCCATCCCCAGCGCCCTCATGCCTGGGGGCTGGCGGAGGCGGTTGCTGAGCATCTCCGGCAAACCGGCCGGGAGCCGATCCTACTCCCAGCCGAAGCCCTGGATCGCATGGAGGTCATCGCCGGCTGGGACCTGGCGATCACGTTCGGAGGGGATGGGCTGGTGTTGCGGGTCGCCCGCTACGCCGCCCCGGCCGGTGTGCCCATTCTGGGGATCAACCTGGGGCGGGTGGGGTTCCTGACGGAGATCCAGCCGGAGGAATGGCTGGAGCAGCTGAGCCGGGTGTGGGCGGGCCATTACTGGGTGGAGCGCCGGCTCATGCTGGAGGCCTGCTGGATCCGGGAGGATCAGCGGCAGGGACCTTTCTACGCCTTGAACGATGTGGTGGTGGGTCGGATGGGTCTGGGGCGCATCGTGCGGGTCCGGGTGGAGATCGATGGGCGTTACTTCACGACTTACATTGGGGACGGCCTGATCGTGGCCACGCCGACCGGCAGCACCGCCTATGCCCTGGCCGCCGGCGGCCCCATCCTGCCCCCCGAACTGAAGAACATCGTCCTGGTCCCCATTGCCCCCCACCTCAGTCTGGACCGGGCGGTGGTGCTCGATGAGGGAGTTCGGTTGACCCTTACCGTGCATACGGAGGGCAGGGCCGCGCTGACGATCGATGGGGCCGGGGATGAGCCGATGGCGGAAGGGGATCGGGTGGAGATCGCGGCGGCGCCTTTCAGCGCCAGCTTCCTCCGTCTTCGGGACCGATCCTATTTCTATCGCCTCCTCGCGGCCCGCCTCCGGCGCATGGTCGCCGATGAAAACAACCCCTGAGCTCCTCGGATCCCTCCCCGCGCCCGCTATCATGATTTCAGGAGAATATAACGCTGCTTCGTGGCACGGATTTGGGGGGTTGGGGCCGGAAGTCAGGGGCCCGGCCCCAGTCTCTTCATAGGATTTGATTTGTCCTCCTTGCTTCCCTGCAGTCCTTTGAGCCACGGGGAGAAAGGAGGGGCTCGTTTCACCCCTCTGGACCGGAACCAATGGCGTCAACTTTCCGTATCCATTTCCCCATGGGGGAGGGGAGGGACTCGAGGGGCTCCTTATGGACGATCTGGGCTACTGGCTGGCGTTCAATCGGGTGGTGGGGATTGGGCCGGCACGCCTGCGGGCCCTGTTGCAGTATTTTGGAAACCTGCGGGCCGCGTGGGAAGCGGAGGAAGGAGCGTGGCGGGCCGCCGGGCTGGATCAGCGCACGATCCGGAATCTGGCGGAGGCGAGACGGCGGCTTCATCCGGATCGGGAACGGGAGCGGCTGGAGCG
>JAUQQB010000425.1 GCA_030550075.1 Chloroflexota bacterium
GGCCTGTCGGCCGATCCACGTATCCGGCAATGGCGCCTCCTGTTTCCCTGGCCGATTCCAGGGCCTCCACCGCGCGTCGGAAGAGCTCACGATAGCGTTCAGCCGGGACAGCGGCGAAGGGCTCGCCGCGGGCCAGGGCCCACGGGAGCAGCAGTCCATCCGCCAGCCCAATCGGCGGGCCGAAGGGATCTCCAGCTCGCTGGACCATCGCCGCCGCCAGCTGCTCCAGCTCCTGGATATCCCGCTCTGCCTCCAGGTCATTGAGGGCACGCATCTCCCCGTCCTCGGTGAAAAGCTCCTCCTCCCGATACCAGAACACCAGGTGGTGCCGCGTTTGAGGCGGGGCGCCGGAGCCGGAGCGCATCTCGATGAGGCCGATGTTCAAAACAAAGTAGGGAACGGTCCCATGGCGGTCCGGATAGATCTGGGAGCCATCGGCCGCGATGACCAGAACCTGAGGCTGTTCGGATGGTAAGGGGAATCGGGCCGCGAGGGGCTCCCCCCATGGGATCGCCCCCCGCCATCCGGCTCGCAGGGCCTCCCGGGCCATCTGTTGCAGGCGCTCCAGATCCTCGGAGAAGCGGTGGAGCAGGCTCAGGGCATAGCGCAGGGTTGGAGGATGGGCGCGAAGGCGATCCCCCGCGTAATCGGCCATCTCATGCACGTATCGTCTTATCTGTCGCCAATCCAGCATCTTGGCCCCCTCGACGGGTTCGATCCCTTTCTGAGGCCGGGAAGGCCATCCTGGAGGGGCCTTGCCCGCATAAGATTCTGGCTTCCGGCTAACGAAGCACGAGTTACATGGCTCCTATCCCATTATAGAGGAAGCAGCGTGATTGGAGGCCTCGCTTCATTTCTCCCTTCCCTGGGGCCCAAAGAGCCACCTGGAAGAGTGGAAAGAGGCTTGCCCGGCGCAAACAGCATGCCTGAACAGGAAGTCACGTCATCCCTTGGCCCAGTTCCTGAACTGGTCTGGCCAAGGGTCAATGGCCGAGCGCCACGTCCTTTCGTGGCGCTGCGATTCATCTCTGCTTTGACGGATTCAGAAAGATTGGATATAATAGCTATGCTTCCGCCGCTTAAGGCATCGACCCCGAAAATCACCAGAGCGCATCCGAGTTAGGGGTTACGCGACTTGCAACCCAAGCGTCTCTCCTGAGGTAAAATAAGAGGGCACCTCCTTTTCTTCCTCCCTCCCTTTGTTCTTCGGGTTACGGGAGGGAGGAAGAAAAAACCGTTAGGGGCTGGGAAGCTTATGAGGGGAGCTTTCCTGGTCTCTAAAGGCCCCCCTTCAGGATGGGTGGCAAGTTGAGTTAGGGGCTACGTGCTAGATCTCCCCGGGGACTGGACGGTGGGATAAGCCTCCTATGGTTTCATAATTGTTCTGCATTTCCCTTCCCTGGGGAGACCGGCGAGCATATCCAGGAAGCATGCCGCCAGACTCCCAGAGGATTTTTCCTCTCCCTCGCTCCCTTTCCTCCGGGGGACCCTCGGGGCGGGTGGGTTCATTGAAGATGGTCCCACCTGTTTGGAATGCCTTCCTTAAGCCCTCCGGGGGAGCGGGTCGCTCATCGAGTCTGGCATATTTCAACTTTTTCGCTCTGGCTCCCCGACGGGCGCGATGTCAGGGCGGTAGTCTATCCTCATCAAGAGCGAAATGGCCATGGAACAAGCACAGGTTCAGATTCCCATTCTGGATTTCGATTACATCCATCTGGAATCCAAAACCTTAGATGAGCTCCGTGAGCTGGCCCGGGCGCTGAGGATCCCCAGCTACAGCCGTCTGAAAAAGCAGGATCTGATTATGCGGCTGCTCCAGGCCAAGGCGGAGCAGCAGGGTTACGCCTTCGGCGGGGGAACGCTGGAGGTTGTGGAGGATGATACCCTGGGCACCATTGGGTTCCTTCGAGTGAACCCCAATTTCCTCCCCAGCTCTCAGGACATCTACGTCAGCCAGTCCCAGATCCGGCGTTTCGGCCTGCGTCGAGGGGATTTCGTTGTCGGTCAGATCCGGCCGCCGAAGGAGACGGAGAAGTATTTCAGTCTCCTGCGGGTGGAGGCGGTTAACGGCCTGGATCCTGAGCAGGCCCGCCTGCGGCCGCGGTTTGAGGAGCTCACCCCGATCTTCCCGAACAATCTCTTCGATCTGGAGACCGAACCAAAGAACCTCACCACCCGCCTCATTAACCTGGTGGCGCCGATCGGTCGGGGGCAGCGAGGCCTGATCGTCTCGCCGCCCAAGGCGGGCAAGACCACCGTCCTCAAGAACATCGCCAACGCCATCTCCACCCGTTATCGGGATGTCCACCTGATGGTCGTGCTGGTCGGCGAGCGGCCGGAGGAGGTCACCGATATGGACCGCTCGGTGGAGGCAGAGGTAGTCCACAGCACCTTTGATGAGCCACCGGAGAACCACATCAAGGTGGCCGAGCTCGCCCTGGAGCGGGCCAAGCGGATGGTGGAGGGCGGCAAGCACGTGGTGATCCTTCTGGACTCCATCACCCGACTCACCCGTGCCTACAACCTGGTGGTGGAGCCCAGCGGCCGCACCTGGACCGGCGGTCTGGACCCTGCGGCGCTGTATCCCCCCAAACGCTTCTTCGGCGCCGCCCGGAACATCGAGGATGGTGGCTCCCTGACCATCCTGGCGACCTGTCTGATTGATACGGGGAGCCGGATGGACGATGTGATCTATGAGGAGTTCAAGGGAACCGGCAACTGGGAGTTGCACCTCTCCCGTAAGCTGGCCGAGCGCCGGATGTTCCCGGCGATCGACATCGAGCGCTCCGGGACCCGGCGGGAGGAGCTGCTGCTGGATCCGGACACGCTGGAGAAGGTGTGGCTGCTGAGGCGGATGATCGCCCGGATGATGGCCCCGCCGCCTGATGGAGGCGGCTACGATCTGACCCAGGTGATGGAATCCCTCCTCACCGCCCTCAACAAGACCCGGAATAACGCAGAGTTCCTGGCCCGCATCAAGAAAGGGGACTGGAGCTAAGGGTCTGGCGTTCCCACCTTGCGGTGGATGTGGGGGTTCAGGAAGAGGGAATGGTGGGCAGGGGGCCGGGTTGGCTCCCTGCCCCTTTCTTCTCCTCGTAACTATTCAGCCGTTCTCCCGCAATGTCTATACGGATATAGGCGGTTTCCTCCTGGGGGCTTTTG
>JAUQQB010000017.1 GCA_030550075.1 Chloroflexota bacterium
CCGACCCCAAAAGAGTTTTATCCCCTCCCGGCCCAGAGGGCCGTGGGGAGGGGAGTAAAAGGGGAGTAAAGAGGGAAGGGGTCCTCCGTTTCTACCCTGAATCTGAACGAGCACCACTGGTGAATAATTGAGCTCTTGAGGGAGATCATCTATGGCGAAGAAGGTCAAAGCGGTCATCAAGCTTCAAATTGAAGCAGGCAAGGCGAACCCAGCTCCCCCTATTGGGCCGACCCTGGCTCCTCATGGGGTTAATGTGATGGCGTTTTGTAAGGAATACAACGCCCGCACAGCGCATATGGCCGGTCAGGTTGTGCCGGTGGAGGTGACGATTTACACGGATGGCTCTTTTACGATGGAGCTTAAGACCCCGCCGGTGTCTGACCTTCTCCGTCGGGCGGTCGGCATTGAGAAGGGCTCTTCGGAGCCGAACCGGCAGATCGTTGGTCGGATCACCCGGCAGCAGCTCCGAGAGATCGCGGAGCTTAAAATGAAGGACCTGAACACGGAGGACATTGAGGCGGCCATGCGGATGATCGCCGGCACGGCCCGAAGCATGGGAATCCAGATCGTGGATTAACACGGCTGGCTTCTCTTCGGCGATTCTCCTGACTCCAGGAGGAGGATCGCCTGTGGGAGGGCTCGAGCAGCCCGTGCGCACCACAGGAGGCTTAAAGATGGGCGAACGAGGAAAGAAATATCTTGAGGCATTGAAGAAAGTGGATCGGGAGCGCCTCTATTCTCCTCGCGAGGCGCTGGAGCTGGTCAAGGAGACCAGTTATACTCGATTCGATGGCACGGTTGAAGTTCACATGCGCCTGGGTGTAGATCCGCGCCATGCGGACCAACAGGTTCGCGGGGTGGTGGTTCTTCCCCACGGGTTGGGTAAGCGAGTCCGCGTCCTGGTGTTCGCAGCTGGGGAGGCCGCCCGGATCGCGCAGGAGGCCGGGGCGGATTATATCATCAGCGATGACGAGGGGATTAAACGAATCCAGGAGGGATGGACGGATTTCGATGTGGCCATCGCCACGCCGGATATGATGCCGAAGGTTGGCCGGTTAGGGCGGATCCTGGGCCCTCGTGGGTTGATGCCGAACCCCCGGGCGGGCACAGTCGTGAACCCGGAGGATCTATCCCGGGCGATCCGGGAAGCAAAGGCTGGCCGGGTGGAGTTCCGAGTGGATAAGACCGCCAATCTTCATGTGCCGATTGGCAAAATCGGTTTCTCGGTGGATCAATTGCTGGAGAATTTCGCCGCCCTGATGGACGCGGTGAAAAAGGCCCGTCCGTCCGGGCTGAAGGGGTCCTACATCCGGAAGGTGGTAGTCAGCGCGACGATGGGGCCCGGTATCAAAGTGGATCCGGTGGCCGCACAATCTCTGGAGATCGCCGCCTAACTCGGCGTATTGCCCTTGCTGGGGGGAGAGGCGAATCCCGTTAGGGAAAATGGGTTGCCCCTCTCTTCTCTTCACAGCTCTTAAGCCGCAGAGAGGGGAGAGAGGGTATCTTTTGGCCAGGTCAAGGCCTTCGGCCCTCGACCTGGCCCCAGCCCCTAAAATATAAAACCCTGCCGTTGAAGCCAGGTGCGTTTCCGCTTAATGGGGTGGACCCCCGCCTGTTGAGGCAGGCGCAAAGCGAACTTCCCCTCGCCGATTGGGAAATCTGCGAGAGGATTGCCGGTGCGCCTTTGCCTGACTGGCGGAGGCGCACCGGTTTTTTAAGGGTAAGATTCTGCGCAGTTGGCTTCCGCTATGTAATTATGGCGAAGAGGGTTTTGCGGCTGGGCAGGCCGCTGAAGACGCCCGGCCCAGCCTCGAGAAGATCCTTTATCCTCCCTCCCCATGGCACCTTAGGCCGTGGGGGGAGGATAAAAAGGAAGTGGAGCGATCATCCACCCAATTATGCAAGTCTACTTAAAGGAGGTGGGGCTTGCCGTTTACGCGTGCTGAAAAGGAACAGATCATCGCGCAGTATCGGGAGCTACTTTCCCGCAGCCAGGCCCTGATCCTCGCGGACCACCAGGGGTTGAATGCGCAGGACGTGTATCGGCTCCGCCAGAGGATCAAGAAGTCTGGAGGGGCGTTCCATGTAACGAAGAACACGTTGCTCCGCATTGCCCTGCAACAGGCCGGATGGTCCGTTCCGGAGGATCTGCTCGAAGGCCCCACAGCGACGGCTTTCTGCCTGGAGGATCCTCCTGCGGTCGCCAAGGCCTTGCTGGAGTTCGCCGAGGAGAGCAAGATCCTCAAGATCAAGGGCGGGTTGCTGGATGGGCGCCGGCTGCGCCCGGAGGATGTGAAGGCGCTTTCTGAGTTGCCGCCGCGACCGGTGGTGCTCAGCCAGGTCCTGGGGGCAATCCAGGCCCCGGCCGCCCAGCTGGTCGGCGTGCTGACCGCAGCGTTGCAACAGGTGGTCGGCATCCTGCAGGCGCGGGCCGATCAGCTGAAAGAAACTTCCCAAACTGCTTAAATCCTTGGAGGTGATTTTCCCATGGCGGATCTTCAGAAGCTGGTTGAGGAGTTGAGCAGCCTGACTTTGCTGGAAGCCGTGGAGCTGGTGAAGTTGCTGGAGGAGCGCTGGGGGGTGAAGGCAGCGGCCCCTGTCGCCGTCGCTGCCGCTGTGCCTGCCGTGGCCCCTGGCGCCCCGGCGGCGGCCCCGGTGGTTGAGGAGAAGACGGAGTTCGATGTGATCCTCAAAGAAGTAGGGCCGAAGAAGATCGAGGTGATCAAAGTGGTGCGCCAGCTGACCAACCTGGGCCTCAAGGAGGCCAAAGATCTGGTCGAGGCCGCTCCCAAGTCGGTCCTGGAGGGCGTCAGCAAGGAAGTGGCTCAGGACGCCAAGGCGAAGCTGGAGGCTGTGGGCGCTGTCGTAGAGATCAAGTGAAAGCCCTGCCTGGCAAATTGCCCGACGGCCTTCGCCCGGCTGGGCGGGGCACATGCTCCGCCCAGCCTCCGGTAGTTTGTAGGACAACTGCGAGCAGTTGTCCTACAAACTACCGGGTTGCAGGAACAGCGCGTAGAGCTCGCGGAGGGTTTCCCCGGGGTGCGCTTCGTAATCCTCCGGCACCGGCAATGGGGGTGGGGAAGGAAGGAGTGGACGTTTCCGCGCAGCAAAGCGGGTGACCACTTCCACAGCGGGTTTTCGACTGCCATCCGGCCTCAGCAGCCCGAAGTGTCGCTCGTGCAAAAGCCGGTCACACGGCGGGCGATCCCATAAATCTGGATGGTAATCGCTAAAGCACCAGATGAATGCCCCCAAGCCCCTCGCCTGATACAGGGCCTCCAGCGCCCGTTCCAGGAAGGCGGCAGCTTCTTCCTCCGAAATTAAGGCGACCTCAAAGGACCGATCCTCCAGCTGGATCTGAACGCGCTGGGTGGGCTGGCCCGGCGGGGCCGTGGGCAGGCCGAATTCCTCGAAGAGGACCGGTTTCCCGCTCAGACTGGCCGTAAGGCGCGTCAGGAAGGCCAGCACCTGCTCATCCAGCGGATGTCGCGCCCATCGGGCATAGACCGGATAGCCGTGCATGCAAAGAAAATCCAGCAGGGGGGCCAGGGCGCGGATTCGGAACCCCAGGTCTTCCTCCAGGACCGGGCTGTGGAAGCCAATGGTGATGGGGTGCGCCGGATCGATCGCCCGAAGGGCCTGGCTCAGGGTGGATAGCCAGCGGGCCGCCGCCTCCGGCGTGCGGGGACGTAGCACGAGATCCGGCTCATTCCCCAGATCCCAGGCGAGCAAGGCCGGATGATCCCGCACCGTTTGCGCTGCTGCTTCCAGCATCCGAACCTGAGCTTCCAGGGCAAAGGGATCCTCATAAAGATCCCGGATGCGCCCTTTCACCACACGGCCCCCCGCGATGAGGCGAAAACGGGGGTCGCTTTCCCGTTCCCCGTCCAGCAGCCATGACGGCAGCCAATCGACACCGCTCATGTGTCCTGTGAAAAGGGTGATGATCACTCGAAGCCCTTGCATGTGAGCCAGATCCAGGACCTGGCGGAGGCGTTCGAGCATCCGCGGGTCCACGGTATAAGGTTCGGGCATGAAATCTTCCCACATGAGGAAGATGCGAACCCCATCCAGATTCCACGAGGCGATCTCCACCATATCGGCCTGGACCTCTTCGGGATCGAATTGCTTCCACCAGAACATCGCTTTGGTGCGCGGCCAGTAATTCACGCCGACCAGGAAGTGGGGGCCCCATGGGATCATCGACGTTGCCTCCCAAAAGGATTAATGTCCTCGGCAGAATCGTTCCACGTCTTCTTTTTGAACCGTCGCCACTCCGACCACGGTATCGGCCCCACCATAGTAAACATAATACATCCCATGGAGCTCCACCGCTCCACATGTGAAAACCACATTGGGAACCTGCCCCTCACACTCCCAGGGGGTCTCAGGGGAAAGGATGGGCGCCTCCTGGCGTCGGATCACCCGGGCGGGATCCTCCAGGTCCAGGAGGGCGATCCCGAGCCGATACACCCGGTGATCATCCACCCCATGATAGAAGAGCAGCCAGCCCCATTCGGTCTTGATGGGAGACGCGCCCGCCCCAATCTTCCATGATTCCCATGTGCCCGGACGGGGGCGCATAATCACCTGGTGGTCGGTCCAATGGATCAGGTCTTCGGAATAGGCCAGCCAGATGTCCGGTGGCCTCCGGTGAAGCATAACATAGCGCCCGTTGATTTTCTCCGGGAAGAGCGCCGCATCCTTGTTGTCTTCCCCCGGGAGAAGGATACCGTGCCGGGTCCAGGTGATGAAGTTTGTGGTAGAGGCCATGGACACCCGGACTTCGGATCCGGAATAGGCCGTATAAACGACATAGAATTTCCCTTCTAAGAAGGTGATACGCGGATCCTCTACCCCTCGGGCTTCCCAGGGCGCGGCCGGGCTCAGGACCGGCTGGTCCAGCCGGTAGAAGGTCAGGCCGTCCGGGCTGACCGCATATCCCAAGCGGGAAATCATGTCCTCTCCCATGGCCCGGTAGAGCATGTGAACCAGGCCGTTGTGGTAGACAACGCTTGCGTTGAAGATATAACGGGACTCCCATGGATGATGGGGCAGTGGCCTTAAGATGGGTTCAGGATGACGGGTGAGATGAACCATCGTGGTGCTCCTCCTGATCATGTTGGGATGGAATGCGGCGGGCGATCTCCCGCCGGATGGACCAGACAAGAAGCGTCAGGAATGCCCCGCTGATCAGCAAGGCCAGCACATCCGCCACAAAGGCAGGGGATCCAGGCGATAGGAAGGGAAGCGCTATCAGGGCGAGCAGGAACAGCGTCAGGCCCATTGTGAAGGCGAGGCGGCCGAGGGCGGGCGCCATAAGGGGAGCTCCTGAGCGAAATGGCAGGCCACTTGGTGATCCGCTGGACCTTCCAGAGTGGGCGGAATCTCCATGCAAATCCGCTGGGCATAAGGGCAGCGCGGATGGAAACGACATCCGGATGGCGGCCGTCGTGGATCCGGCGGATCGATCCCCTGAAGCGAGGCGGGGCGGATCGTTTGCGCGATCCGGGGATCAGGGACAGGGACTGCTGAGAGAAGGGCCTGCAGGTAAGGATGGCGAGGCTCTCCCAGCACATTTCGGAAGATGCCATGCTCCACGATTTTCCCCAGATACATCACAGCCACTTGCCCTTCCTCAGCCAGATATCGGGCGGTTGCCAAATCGTGGGTGATATAAAGGATCGCAATGCCCATGCGTCGATTGAGCTCGCGCAGCAGCTGAAGAATAGAAAGCCGCAGGGAGACGTCGATCATGGAAACGGGTTCATCGGCTACGATCAGGCGAGGTTGCACCGTGAGCGCCCGGGCGAGGAGCACCCGCTGGCGCTGGCCTCCGCTCAGCTGATGCGGGTATTTATCCAGGAACAGCTCGGGTGGGGTTAATCCGACCTGTCCCAAAAGCTCCGCGGCTCGTTCTCGGGCCTCCCGCTCATTCCGAGCGATCCGATGATGAAGCAGGGGCGCCTTCAAGGATTGATAAATGGTGCGAACCGGGTTCAGGGCAGCGAAGGCATCCTGATGGACCAGCTGAACGGCCCGTCGGTATTGAAGGAAGGCGCGGCGGTCCATAGCCCATAGATCCTGCCCCTGGAAAAGGACACGCCCTTGGGTCGGGCGATAGAGGCCGGCCACCAGCTTGCCCAGGGTGGTTTTCCCACTTCCGGTTTCCCCGACCAGAGCCAGGATCCCCCCTTCCGGGATGGCTAAGGATACCCCGGCGACCGCCTCAACCTGCTCCCGGGAGAGCAACCATCCCCGGCGGAAGATCAGATAGACGTTTTCCAGAACGATCAGGGCTTGCTTCATCGATATGGCTCCGGGACTGGGGTCTCCATGAGGACCCTTTGCCAGTGATGGCAGGCCACACGACGGCCTCCCACTTCTTCAAGGGCCGGTTCCAGTTGACGACACTTCTCGTCCGCATAAGGACAGCGGGGATGGAAACGGCAACCTGGAGGAGGGTGTCGCAGATCCGGAGGCGTGCCTGGAATCGGTCGTTTGCCCGTTAAATCTCCCCTTAAAGTCGGCACTGCCTGGAGGAGACCCCGGGTGTAGGGATGATAGGGTGCTTCGAAAAGGGCCTCCGTAGGGGCTTCCTCAACGACCTGACCCGCATACATGATCAAAACCCGGCGGGCCGTCCTCGCTACCACGGCCAGATCATGGGTGAGAAGGAGCATCGTCAGTCCCAATTGCTCCTGGATCTCGCGCAAGATCTCCAGGATATGGGCCTGGGTGATCACATCAAGGGCGGTGGTCGGCTCGTCCAGGATCAGCAAGCGAGGAGTTAGGAGCAAGCTCATAGCGATCAATACCCGCTGGCGCATCCCTCCGCTGAGCTCATGGGGATAGGACCGGAGCACGCGGGAGGGCTCCAGACGGACCATGCGCAGGCACCGGGCCGCCCGGTCCAGGATCTCCCCGCGGGGCATGGGGTGATGGGCTCGGACCGTCTCGATCATTTGTTCGGCGATGCGCATCACCGGGTTAAGGGCGTTTTGAGCTCCCTGGAAAACCATTGCAATATCTCGCCAGCGGCGCTCCCGCATCTGAGAGGGGCTCAGCTGGAGGAGATCCACCGGCTCCCTCTCGCTGTCCTCCCACCACAGAAGACGGCCTCCGGAGATGAAGCCGGGCAGCGGGACCAGGCGGATCAAGGCCAGGGCGGTGGTGCTTTTGCCGCTTCCGCTCTCCCCCACCAGAGCGACGAATTCCCTGTGCCCCAGATCGAACGACACCCGATCCACGGCCGTTAGACGTCCGTGCCGTCCCAGGTCGAACGTCACCTGTAAGTTACGGACCTGTAACAAGGGCTTCATGCCGGTGCCCGAAGACGAGGGTTCAGGATCTCATCCAGCCCATGGGCGAAGAAGATGGCGCCTAATTGAAAGAGGACAATCACCGCCATTGGCGCGATCACATAATGAAGGGCGTTGGGGATATAGATCGCTCCGGTCTGGAACACGGCCAGGTTGAGCATGGTGCCCCAGTTGGTTGGAGAGAAGGGGGCCAGCCCCAGGAAAATCAGCCCGACGCTGGCCGTGATGGCATCCCGCATGATTCGAATGAAGTGGATGACCACGAATGGTGTCAGATTGGGAAACAACTCCCGCAACAGGATGTGCGAGGTTCCCAATCCCAGGACTCGGGCGGCCTCGATGAAGTCCCGCTCTTTTAACGAGAGGATCTGAGAACGAACCGCGCGAGCCAGCCCTCCCCACATCCACAGGCTGATCAGCGCAGCAAATCCTACTGGGTCCTGAACCTGGAACACGGAGCCGATCAGAAGATAAACCGGCACCGCAGGCACGGTGAGCTGGATGTTGGTCAGCAACATCAGGAATGCATCCACCGCCCCGCCAGAATAGCCAGCGAGCGCGCCGATCCCCACCGCCAGGGTGGTCGTGAAGAGGGCCGTCAGGGCCGCGATAGCCAGGACATCCCGCGAGCCGTGAACAATCTGGGCCAGCACATCCCGACCGGCGTAATCGGTGCCCAGCAGGTGGGTCAGGGAGGGGGGTTGGAACCGCTCCGCATATTTCATCGTAGGATCCAGAGGGATCAGCTCGGGCCCGATAAGGGCCATCAGCAGGTAGCCAGCCAGGATCAAGCCACCAACGGTAGCTCGTCGGTTCCCCCGCAAGGCATTCAGGAGATCGATCAGGAAGGCGCCCACCCTAGTCCTCCATTCGAATGCGGGGATCCAGCAGCGGGTAGATCAGATCGGTAATCAGATTGGCCATCACGATAGCCACGGTGGTAAGGATCAATAGCCCCCGCATCATGCCATAATCTCGATGATCGAGGGAGAATTTAAAGAACCAGCCGATTCCCGGATAGTGGAAGACGGTTTCGATCAGGACGGAGCCTCCGAACATCCCGCCGAAGGCCAGGGCCAGCCCAGTGACCAAAGGCAGGATCGCATTGCGGCCGACATATTGCGTGAGGATGTGACGCTCCTTTAGGCCCCGGGCCCGGGCGAAAGCGATGAAATCCTCCCCCAGGATCGAGATCGCGCTCCCTTTCATGGCCAGGGCCCAGGCCCCGATGTTCTCCAGGGTATAGGCCAGGATCGGCAGCGCCGCGTGTTGGAACACACTGAGGATGAAGGGCAGGTTGAATCCAGGAGTCAGGCTGCTATCATAAGCCCCCTTGGAGGGGAACCATTTCAAATTGAGGGCGAAGACAATTAACAGGAGAAGGGCCGTTAAGTAATCCGGTGTGGCGTCGGTGAGGGAGGCGTAGCTGGTGATCAGGGGGTCTAACCAGGTACGCCGACGAACTGCAATCACCAGCCCAAGCAGGATCCCGATCCCAAAGCTTAGAAGGAGGGCGATGGAGAGGACGAAAACCGTCCAGGGCAGGGCCTGGAAGAGAATCTGATTCACGGAGATCCGATAGAAGTAAGAAAAGCCCAGGTTCCCTCGCAGGAGCCCCCCCAGCCACTCCAGGTAACGATCCAGGAGCGGCCGGGTGGGATCATAACCGATCATACTGCGCACCTGGGCATAGGCCACCTCGATCGAGACCCCGCGGGCCTGGACGATCTCCTGGGCCATTAGATAGAAAATATCCCCTGGTGCCTGCTCAACCACCACAAAGGTAAGGGTGGCGATCAGCCAGATGGTCAACGCGGCCAGAAACACCCGTCGGATCCATTGCATTCGAGCTTCGCTCCCCTTCTGGCTCATGGGAATAAGGACGAGCCCAGCGACTCGCCCTCCTGGGGAGGTTCTAGGAGAGTGTCTGAGAATTTAGGTGGTGTTCACATGGTCCGCTTTTATGTCCCACCCCCCTGGGGTCCTCCCTCCCCACGGCTTGAAGGGCCGTGGGGAGGGAGGATCTTGAATTTGGAGGCCTGGTGGGCACGCCTTCGGCGCGCCCACCTCCTCATACGACTATGGAGCCGGCTTCAGGATGCCCTCGATGAGCAGATGGGCGTAGAAGCGCTCAATCGCGCCCGGGGCTACTGTCCACAGCGGATCGTTCTCCGCCGGCCAACCGGTCACCCGCGCGCCATCCACGTGGAAGATCATCAGCCGTTTCTCCAGCAGGCTGAGGACCGGCAGGTTTTCATTGGTGATCCAGGCCAGCTGGCGAACGATGGCCTTCTGACGCTCCAGATCCGGTTCCTTCAGCAGATTGTCCAGTGCCTGGACGATATCCACATCCTCTCCCTGAGGCCCTTTTGCGGTCTTCATGAGATCCCTCGCCCCGGTGAACTCTGAGGCCTCCCATAGGTAGAGTCGGCCATAGCCCGTGTGGGGATGGGCGGTGCCCCACCAGGCGCTGCCGAACTGGATCGCCATATCGAACTGGCCGCCCCGCAGGGTGGTGGGATAGACACCGGGTTCAACCGCGCGGGTCCGAACCTGGAAGCCCTGGTTGTTCAACTGAGTGGCGATAGCCTCCGCGGCCAGCACCCAGTCCGTGGCCCCGGCCTGGGCCAGGATCTCAAACTCAGGGGTCCGACCGGTGGGATCCCGCCATTTGCCGTCTGTCCCCTTCGTCCAGCCCAGCTCGGTGAGCAATGCTTCCGCCTTCGCCGGATCCGGGTTGTAAGCGGTGAGAGTGCCCAGGAAATCCTTCCCCAACCACTGCTCCTCGAAGGACTTGAGAACGCCATGGGAATAAGGTGCGGAAGTAAGCCCGGCGAAGTAGGCCACCTCCCGGACCTTATCGCGGTCGATGAGGTAGGCGATGGCCTTGCGGAAGCGAACATCATTAAAGGGCGCCTTGCGGAGGTTGAAGAGCAGGGCGAACTCAGAGAGATCCGTAACCAGGTGCAACCGCGTCTGGGGCTGGCGTTGTGTGATCTGATCTGCAACGTCCTTAGGAGCCGCCGCGTGGCTGGCATCCAGCTCTCCAGCCAGGTGGAACGCCCACATCACCTCGTTCGAGGTCCAGCGCAGGAAGCGGATGCGATCAACGCCGATCTTCTGGGCGGCATAGTGGTTCGGGTTCTTCGTCAGGATCATCTCCGAGGCGCTGACGCTCTCCACTTGGAAGGGACCGATGGCAATGGGCTTCTCCGGCTTGAAGTTAGAGACCTCCTGGCGGACTTTGTTCAGCGCCTCCTCAGCCTCCGGCCCGGTCTGGCCCAGCCATTTGGCCGCCTCCTCGGCGAACTTCCCATAGGCAGCCATGTTGACCAGGATGGGAGCGCTGCTGATGAGGGCTTTGGGGTTTGCGAGGGTCTGCTTCCACACGATAACCGCCGTCCGGTCATCGGGCGTCTCTACCCGGTCCACCTCCCCGGGCCAGTTCCACATCAACTTCATCAGGACGAAGGAAGCCCACACATCCTTGCTGGTGAAGGGGGTTCCATCCGACCATCCGGTCTGGCGCAGCCGGAAGGTGATGCGGTCCGGGGCTTCCTGGAAGGATTCCGCCAGGCTGGGGATGGCCTCGCCAGTGGCGGGGACATAAATCAGGAGAGGCTGGAAGACGAACCACCAGGCCCCGCCGACCCCGCCGGAGGCGAAGGGGTTACCGTGATAAGCGGGTGGGACCTCCCAGCCGGTGCCCAGCACGAATTCCTTCGAGCGCGGGACGAGTGTGGGGGTGACGATTTTCTCTACGATGACGGGGGTGGGGGAAGCCGCTGGCGCAGGTGGAGGAGTTGGGGTGGGAGCACAGGCGCTGAACAGCAGGGCCAGCGCCACAAGAATGGAGAAGAACCACAGCGTGATCTTGGATCCGCGGGACATGGCAGACCTCCTCTCCTCAAGATAAGGTGAGAGGGCTCCCGCACGACTGACGTACCATCAGCTGAGTTTCGATGCGGATATGAAGGGCCGGTTGCTCAGGGTTTTTGATGAGGTCCAGCAGCCGTGCGACAGCCAGAACCGCCATCTTGGATCGGAACACCCGCATGGTGGTGAGGGGGGGTTCTGTGTGCACAGCAATGGGATCATCATCGAAGCCGATCACGGCGATGTCCTCCGGGATCCGCAATCCCCGCACCCGGATCGCCCGCATCGCGCTGGCGGCCGTGGGATCGTTGGCGGCGACAACTGCGGTGGGCCGGGCTCGTTCCAGCAGGCGGCTCATCGCCACGAATCCTCCTTCAAACCCCCGTTCACCCTCCGCGACCAGCTCTGGATCAATGGGCAGGCCGTTGGCCTCCAGGGCTTGGCGATATCCCTCAAACCGTTCCCGGAAGCTCAGGTTGTTCAAGGTTTCTGTGATGAAAGCAATCCGGCGGTGGCCGAGGCGAATGAGATGAGCTGTCGCTTGAAAGCCCCCCCCGATGTTGTCCGTGAAGATGCTATCGACTCCAGGGAGATGGTTGTCCACCAGCACCATAGGGATGCGGCGCTCCTTCAAGGACTGGATCAGAGAAGGGGAGAGGTCACATCCCACCAGGATCAGGCCATCGACGCGGTTTTCCTTGATTAAGGAGGGCAAGGTGTCATCCTCAACGGTGGCGAAGTGCAGGTGATACCGGTGCCGGCGCGACTCCTGTTCAACCGCGGTCAGGATCTCGCCGTAGAACGTATGGGGGGAGGTGGATTGGACGGCGTGGATGAGGAACCCGATATTTTCCGTGCGGCGCAACACGAGGCTGCGGGCCGCCATATCCGGCGCATATCCTAACTCCTCGGCAATCCGAAGGATTTGCTCGCGGGTCGCCTCATCTACCCGCCCCCGCCCGCTCAAGGCCCGCGAAACGGTAGCCACCGAGACCCCTGCTCGTTTTGCAATCGCTTTCAAAGTCGGTCTTTTCATGCTTCACTAAATTCAATAATAATGTTGTTTAAACCAGAATAAAAAACCATAATAATGATATTTCGACCAGAAATATATAAAAAATGCTTTAATTATTGGAGAATATATGTAAGTAATCGTTTTCACAACGATTTTGTCTTGATTTTACTTCAGCCTGTCAGAGTTGTCAAGAGGGAGTGCGAGGTGGCTTGAAGAGGAAGCATCCAGCTTTCCCTGCCTTTTCAGAACATAAGGGCACAGCGCCCCTGCATCCTTATCCGTCCTGTAATCCTTCGGGCACGGGATGGGGCGAATGGAGAAGGCTTACCCTTAATATCTATGGATCAGGCGCTGCGGTAGCACTCGCCTTTTTGCAAGCGCACGTTGCGCGGAGAGGAACGGCGGGTTAATCTAAACCCCTGGAAGCCAGGTGGATTAAAATAAAAGCGAACGCCTGGTCGATCCCATCCGGCGAGGTCTGCTTATGGGGCGTAAGATCCGTGTGCTCATTGCGAAGCCGGGACTGGATGGTCATGATCGGGGCGCCAAGGTGATCGCCCGCGCCCTTCGGGATGCGGGGTTTGAGGTGATCTACACGGGTCTGCGGCAAACCCCTGAGATGATCGCCGAAGCGGCATTGCAGGAAGACGTGGATGTGGTCGGCCTCTCAATCCTCTCCGGGGCCCATATGACGTTGCTTCCCCGGGTGGTGGAGGAGCTCCGGAAACGGGGGCTGGACGATGTGCTGGTGATCGCGGGAGGGATCATCCCGGAGGAGGATGTCCCCGCCCTGAAGGCCGCCGGCATTCAGGAGGTCTTCGGGCCCGGAACCAGCACGGAGACCATTGTGCAATTTATTTGCAATCATTTCGGTATCCGGCCGGAAGATCTCAGAGCAGCTGGAGAGCCAGTGGTCTCATAAATTAGAGCCTACGTAGTTGGCTTTTATCCAGGAGGGATTGAGGGGTCCCTTCCAGTTTATTTTTGGGCTGGGACGGGCACCGAAGGTGCCCGTCCCAGCCCAAAAGATCTGTGAGAGCAGCTCGACTGCGTAGCTCCTATGTAAATGCCGACAATCTTCTCCCGGTGGAGGAACGCTTTTGATGCAAGATCCCATCGCTCTCTTCGAACGCGCCCGGGCGGGAGATCGCCGGGCACTCGCGCGGTTGCTCTCCTTGCTGGAGGATGACGGCGAGATGGCCGCCCGATTAAGCGCCCATCTTTTCACTTATACGGGCAACGCCTATGTGATCGGGATCACGGGTCCTCCGGGATCCGGGAAGAGCACGCTGGTCAACGCCCTGGCGCGCGCTTACCGGGAGCGCGGGGAGACGGTGGGGATCGTGGCTATAGATCCCAGCAGCCCCTTCACCGGCGGGGCCCTGTTGGGGGATCGTATCCGAATGCAAGATGTGGCCGGGGATCCCGGGGTGTTTATCCGCAGCATGGCCACCCGAGGCAGTCTGGGCGGTCTGGCCCGCGCCACCCGCGAGATCATCCGGGCGCTGGACGCTGTTGGATTCCAGCGGATCATGGTGGAGACGGTGGGGGCCGGGCAGGTCGAGGTCGATATCGCTCAGGCTGCCGATACAGTCGTGGTGGTCCAGGCTCCCGGGCTTGGAGATGACATCCAGGCCATCAAGGCGGGAATCCTGGAGATTGCGGACATCCTGGTTGTTAACAAAGCGGACCGGGAGGGAGCGGCGGCCACCCTGCACATCCTGCGGTCCATGCTTTCCCTGGGACAGCCCGCCCTGGTCCGTCACCATGGGCAGGCGATGACCATTCAGCGGGTGGAGCCGTCTCGGGAAGGATGGACGCCCCCCATCCTTCAGACTGTAGCGACTTCCGGCAAGGGGATCCCGGAGCTGGTGGAGGCCATTGAGCGTCACCGAGCCTACCTGGAGGAAAGCGGGGAAGGGGAGGCCCGAAGGCGGCGGCGAATCGCGGAGGAGCTGGCCGCCCTCGCCCGGGAACGCCTGTGGGCGCGCGTGGTGCATCAGGTCGGTCGCGCTCGTCTGGATGGCTTAGTGTATCAGTTGCTCCGCCGGGAGATTGACCTGCACACCGCCGTGGAACGGTTGCTGGAGGATCTGCGATAGCGTGTGGATGAGGGGATGGGGCGGGCAGCTTTCGCCCGCCCCATCCCCTCATTTCCCCAACCTCGATGGGATAAGCTGGAAAGGGAGCAAGGGTCCCAATGACCGTTCGAGTGGTCCTGGATGTGATGGGAGGGGATTATGCCCCACGGGTTCCGATGGAAGGGGCCTTGTGGGCGCTGCGGGAGATCCCGGAGCTCCACGTGATCCTGGTCGGCCAGGAGGAACGGATCCGCGCCGAACTGGCCCGCCATTCCGCCAAAGGCCTTTCGTTTTCCATCGTCCATGCCTCTCAAGTGGTGGAGATGTATGAGCATACGATTGCTGTGAAAACCAAGAAGGATTCTTCCATGGTGGTGGGGATGCGCCTGGTCCACTCCGGGGAAGCGGATGCCTTTGTTTCCATGGGAAACACGGGGGCCGTGATGGCAGCGGCCCTGTTCCATCTGGGCCGGATCCCGGGCATCGATCGCCCGGCGCTGGCCACGGTTTACCCCACCGCGCACCGGCCGTGCCTTCTCCTGGACATTGGCGCGAACACGGATCCGAAACCGTGGCATCTGTTGCAGTTCGCCGTGATGGGCGTCGTTTACGCGGAGCGGGTGCTGGGCTGGTCGAACCCGCGGGTGGGGCTCCTCTCCAACGGCGAGGAGCCCGGCAAGGGATCCATCCTGGTCCAGGAGGCTTACCGCCTGCTTCAGGAAAGCGGATTGAATTTTATCGGAAATGTGGAGGGGAAGGATCTGTCGCGAGGGCTTGCGGAGGTGGTGGTAACGGATGGCTTCACCGGGAACGTGGTGATCAAACATCTCGAAGGCACCGTCTCCTTTCTGGCCCGTTTCCTGAAAGAGCAGTTAACCGATGGAGGGCTGGATCGGCTTGGATTGGCGCTGGCGTTGCCGGGTCTGCTGCTATTAGCGCCCGGGCTATTCTGTCTGTTGCCCAGCCTCCGGCGGATCCTCCGGCATCTGGATTATCGGGAATATGGAGGGGCGCCGTTGCTGGGGGTGGATGGCGTGGTGGTGATCGGGCATGGGCGCTCCGATGCGAAAGCCGTGAAAAACGCGATCCACGTGGCGGTCCGGGCGGTGCAGGGAAGGATGCTGGAGCGGATCCGGGAAGGCCTGGAGTCCATGGTCATCGCGCGCTCCTCGCATGGGGAAGGCCCTGAAGGCTTCCGGCCTGTTTCCTCCACTTCGTAAGAGCTCCCCTCAAAATCCTCCTTTTCCTCTTCCTAGTGCTTCATCTGGATTTGATTTTTAGCTTTGGCTTCCTGGGGGTTTGGGGGCGAGCCGGGCGCCGAAGGCGCC
>JAUQQB010000426.1 GCA_030550075.1 Chloroflexota bacterium
AGAGAAAGAGCGCGATGAACCCCAGAAGCGTTCCGCTCAGCCAGAGAATCCCGAAGCTCTGAGCCAGGATCAGGCCCAGGAGCGGGAGGATCACGATCATACCGACCTGTTCGGCCAGGCGAGGGTCATTGACCCGCGAAGAGACGATCAGGCCGGTGAGGGTGGCCAGCAGGGTGATGAAGGGGCCCAGCACGAAGATCTGAACCCAGGCGGTCGGACCCCACAGGGTTTCCATGGCCGGCGGTGAGAGGCGGATCCCGTAAGCGGCGGCGACGACGAGGAGGTAAGCCCCCCAGCTCAGAGCCATCCCCGGGCACGCCGCGGCGATCGCCTTTCCGATTAACAATTCCCCCGTGGTCACCGGGGTGGCCAGCAGAGGTTCCAGGGCCTTTTCCCGTTTCTCCCCCACCACACTGTAGGTGGCGATGGTCATCGGGATCGCCAGCGGGGCGATCCAGAAGAGCAGCATGAACTGGGAGGCCAGGAAAACCTCCAGCTGGGTTCGGGGCGGCAGCCCGGCCAGACGGCGAGCCAGCCCAGGAGGCAATTCCTCGGAGGGTTCCCCGGAAGCGGGGATCTGGCGGATGCTGGTCAGGCTGATGATCGGGATGGCCGCGAACAGAAGTGGAAGAATGATCATCAGCATGGCGATGTAACGATTCCGCAGGGCATCATGGATCTCCTTATCGACCACCGCGATGATCCGGGACAGGCTCATCCATGCCTCCACATCGTCAGGATTCGGCGGATCCGCGCCCCTCTCGGATAATGCGCAGGTAGAGTTCTTCCAGAGAGGCCTTCACGGGGGTCACGCTCAGGATGGGCGCGCCCATCTCCACGAGGCTGCGAACCAGATCCGGCGTCACCGTCCGCAGATCGGCCACCTGGACCTCCAGGCGGCCATTCCGGATGGCCGCCTGGATCACTCCTGGTTGTCCCCGGATCCGGCTCAAATAGGGCTCGGGCTCTCCATCCACCTCAATGGCCACCATCGTCCCAAACCGCTGGGCCCGCAGCCGGTCCGGGGTGTCCAGGGCCAGCAGGCGGGTGCGCAGGATCGCCACGCGATCGCCCAGGCGCTCTGCTTCCTCCAGATCATGGGTCGACAGGAGGATAGTGCGCCCCTGACCTTTCAGGGAACGTAGCAGCTCCCGAACCTCAAGAGCGGCCTCCGGGTCCAGGCCGGCCGTGGGCTCATCCAGCAGGAGAATCGGGGGATCGTGGATCAGGGCCCGGGCCAGGGCAAGGCGCTGGCGCATTCCCTTAGAAAAGGTAGCCACCGGATCCCGGGCGCGATCCGCCAGGCCGAACTGCTCCAGAAGCGCCATCGCCCGGGCGCGAGCGGCCGGAACCCCATACAGGCGGGCATAGATCTCCAGGTTCTTCCATGCCGGAAGGCGCTCCCAGAACCCCGGGGTTTCCGGCAGATACCCAATCTGCCGGCGCAACCGGTGGGATTCAGGCGTCATGAGCTCCCCGGCGATCCAGACCCGCCCGGATGTTGGAGAAATCAAACCAAGGAGGAGGCGGAGGGTGGTGGTTTTGCCAGCACCGTTTGGACCCAGGAGGGCGAGCAACTCCCCCTCATGGACCTCGAAGGTCAGCCCCTCCAGGGCCAGAACGCGGTCGTAGCGCTTGGTCAGATTCTCGGTGCGAATCATTGCCTCGCTCCTTCCTCTTCAAGCAATCGGTAGCAATGGAGGATCTCCTCCACCACCTCATCGATGGATCGACCGGTAGTATCCACCCAGTGAGGGATCTCCCGGTAAGCGGCCTCCCGGGCCTGCCAGAGGGCTTTCAGGCGTTCCAGGAGGGTCTCCCCGGGATAAAGGCGGAGGAGCGGTCGATCGGTAGTCTCCATTAGCCGCCGGGCGACTTCTTCCAGTTCCGCATACAGGAAGAACAAATGGCCACCGGCTTGCAAGGCAGTCCGATTGGCCGGGTTCACACAGGTCCCCCCGCCGGTCGCCAGCACCCATCCCCGGGGATGGGACCATTCCTGACAGAGGGCGGCTTCCATGGCGCGGAACGATCCCTCGCCCTCCCGCTCGAAGATTTCCAGGATGGATCGCCCAGCTCGCCGGACGATTTCCTCATCGAAGTCCAGGAACGGCCATCCTAGCCGGGCGGCGAGCGCTCGCCCGATCGTCGTTTTTCCGGTCCCCACGAAGCCGGTGATCACCAGGTTCCGTCGCGGCATGGGAAAACCATGAGTCTAGTTACGTCATTCCGGTGGAGAGGCTCTGCTAGCGAATCGGCGGCGGCGCCAGCCAGTCGTAGCCGATGGTCGGATCATCGTGCGGGATGCGTCCTTCATCAGAAGGATCATAAGTCCTGGAGGTGATGTAGAACAGGTGCGCTGGCGTGGGGCTGACCACTTTGCATCCATGGGCCACGCCGGGTGGGATCTTCAACACCCGCGGCGGCGCGTGATCGCCGAGATAGAGCTCCATTGTCTGCCGATATGTCGGTGAATCCGGCCGGAGATCGTGCAGGGCCACCTTCAAGATCCCGGTTGCCACATACCACCAGTCCGTCTGCTTCCAGTGAATGTGCCAGGCCTTGATCACGCCGGGATACATCAACGAGTGGCTCCATTGAGCGAATCCCTCTGCGAAGAACGGATCGGTGATTCGGATGAGTTCCCGAAAGAACCCCCGATCATCCATGTGGGTGACGAGCTCCTTAAGCTCCACGCCGGCGATCATCGCAACCTCCTGAAAGAAGATACTTTGATACGGACAGGGCCGCTGATAGAGGCTCCATCTGCGCCGAGTGCTCTAAGCCAGGATAGCCCGTTCAACGATCCTGCGCGTGGGGAGGTTGTTCCTTCATCCATTGCCTCGCGTATGAAAATCGATTGATCCAGAGGGAAAGAACAAACCCTAAGCTTAATCATAACGCAACTGACCATTGGGGCGAGGTGGAAAGTTTTCTTCTCAAAGCCCTGTAAGCGCCAAGGCTTCTCAATAATCGTAACTATTCACCGGGCCACATTCCGTTCGGAGCTCCCGCGAAGCGGCGGAAGGGCCCCAAAAGCCCCCAGGAGGAAACCGCCTATATCTGTTAGGACTTACGCAGTTCGTTTCCCATGGGGGCTTTGGGGGCGGAGCGGGGCGCCTTC
>JAUQQB010000018.1 GCA_030550075.1 Chloroflexota bacterium
CCCCATGGGAAACGAACTGCGTAAGTCCTATTAAGAATATTTGGGGCCAGGTGGGCCGCCTTCGACAGCCCGCCCAGCCCCACAACCCCTTGAAACGATCTGAAACTGGGAATCTATCCGCAAAGTGCCAGGATTTTTAGGTCCAGAAAGCTGCTAAAGGCCGCCGCCCAGCCCTTAGACAAAAAGAGGGGGTTGGGAGCAAACAAGCAATGCATCCCCAACCCCCTGGGCACTTCTTCCATGCTTCTCACTCTTAGAGATCGATGGCGGTGGTGACCGCCTCCGCCAGAGTAGGGCCAGTGCCGCCGCGGGACATCGCCTCCATACCTCGCTTCTCCGCGTAATACCGGAACCCGGTCCCTGCAGGGATCAAGCGGCCAATGATCACGTTCTCCTTCAGGCCACGCAGCTCATCGATTTTGCCCTCCAGGGCTGTCCCAGCCAATACCCGGATGGTGTGCTGGAAGGAGGCGGCGGAGAGGAAGGAGTCCGTCGCCAGGGCCGCCTTCGTGATGCCGAGCAGGACCTGCTGGGCGGTCGCCGGACGCTTGCCTTCTGTGACCAGCTTGGCGTTGATATCCTGCAGGATCAGACGATCGACTAGATCGCCGGGCAAAAAGTCCGTATCGCCCGGATTGACGATCTGAACCTTGCTCAGCATCTTGCGGATGATGAGCTCGAAGTGCTTGTCGTTAATGTTCACACCCTGAGAGCGATAGACCTTCTGAAGCTCACTGAGCAGGTAAAGCTGTACCGCCTCGCGGCCCAGCAACCGCAGGATGCGATGTGGATTCCTGGGCCCTTCGGTTAAGGCATCCCCAGCCTTCACCCGCTGGCCTTCTTCCACCAAGAGACGAGCGGTGGCTGGAACCTCGTATTCCCGCTCCTCGCGGAGTTCGTAGACCACCTTCAGCGGCTCGCCTTTGCGGTAAACCACGCGCCCGCCGTGCTTAACCGTGATCTGTTGCTCCCCCCGGCTGGCCAGCACTTGGCCTTCGAGGACCTCCTGACCATCATCCACCTTGATAGACCAGTTGCCGGGGATCTCATAAACATCTTCCTTCCGCTCGCTCTTAACGATGCGGATCCGCCGCCCTCCTTCCTCCGTGCGATAGATGTGGACGATGCCATCAATGTCGGCCATCAGGCCTTCGCCCTTAGGGTGCCGGCGAGCTTCAAAGATTTCCTCCACCCGCGGCAGACCCTGCGTGATGTCCGCCACACCCGCCACACCACCCGTATGGAAGGTCCGCAGGGTGAGCTGAGTCCCGGGCTCGCCAATCGACTGGGCCGCGATAATCCCCACCGCCGTGCCCACCTCTATGAGCCGGCCCGTCCCAAGATCGCGCCCATAGCAGAGGGCACAGACTCCGTGACGTAGCTGACAGGTCATCGGCGAGCGGACGTAGACCTCCTGGACGCCCGCCTTCTCGGTGCGTTCCGCCAGTGGTTCATCCAAGAGCGTTCCGGTATCAGCGATCAGAGCGCCGGTCCGGGGATCGAAGACAGGCGCGGCCAGGACGCGGCCGAAAATCCGTTCTCGCAGCGTCTGCCCGCCCACATCGTCGCTGGCCCGGATCCAGATGCCGGAGCGGGTGCCGCAATCGTGGGCGTTGATGATCACATCCTGAGCCACGTCCACCAGGCGGCGGGTGAGATAACCGGCGTCGGCGGTGCGCAGGGCGGTGTCGGCCAGGCCCTTCCGGGCACCATGGGTCGAGATGAAGTATTCAATGGTGGTCAGCCCCTCCCGGAAATTCGAACGGATGGGGAGCTCGATGATCCGGCCGGTCGGGTCGGCCATCAGACCACGCATCCCAGCCAGTTGCGCCACTGGCTGGAAGCCGCCCTTGGTGGCACCCGAGATGGCCATGACCGCCACGTTGTTGTCCGGGTTCATCGTTCGCTTGACCGCCTCAGCGATTTCATTGGTCGCCCGCTGCCATAGATCGATTACCCGGTTATAGCGCTCCTCCTCGGTCAGCAATCCTCGCCGATACTGGCGCTCCACCTCGGCCACCAGGGTCTCGTATCGAGTCAGCACATCTCGTTTGACCGATGGGATCGGAAGGTCAGCTACGGCGATGGTGATACCGGAGCGGGTGGCGTAATGAAAGCCAATCTCCTTCAGCCGGTCCACCATCTCCACGGTGGCCTCCGGCCCCAGCCACTGGAAGCATTGGGCCACCAGATCCTTCAGCCGGCCTTTATCCATGGTTTCGTTCACAAAGCGCAACCCCTCGGGCAGGATCAGGTTGAAGAGCACCCGCCCGACGGTGGTCTCGATCAGACGCCGGCGCGGCTTGCCATCCGAATACCGCTGGCCGTTTTCGTCGTAGACGGTCTCTGTGTAAACCCGGATAGGGGTATGCAGGGCAACCTTACCAAGGTTGTAGGCCAGCTCGACCTCCTCCAGGCTGGCGAAGATCTTTGGTGTCTCCGCCTGGCCGTTCGGAAGGGCCATCGTCATGTAATAGCAACCCAGCACCATGTCCTTGGTGGGGCCCACCACCGGCTCGCCGTTCGCTGGCAGCAGCAGGTTCTTACTGGACAACATAAGGTTCCGGGCCTCCCAGACCGCCACATCCGAGAGGGGAACGTGAACAGCCATCTGATCCCCGTCGAAGTCGGCGTTGAAGGCGGCGCAAACCAGCGGATGGATCTGGATCGCCTTGCCTTCCACCAGCACCGGTTCGAACGCCTGGATGCCCAGGCGGTGGAGGGTGGGGGCCCGGTTGAGCAACACCGGCCGCTCCTTGATAACCTCCTCCAGCACCTCCCAGACCTCCGGCCGCTGGCGTTCGATCAGCCGTCGGGCGCCCTTAATATTGGCGGCGTAGTTGTACTGGATTAGCTTAGCGATCACGAACGGTTTGTAAAGCTCCAAGGCCATCGTCTTGGGGAGGCCACACTGATGGAGCTTCAGCTGTGGCCCCACCACGATCACGGAGCGCCCGGAGTAATCCACTCGCTTGCCCAGCAGGTTTCGGCGGAAGCGCCCCTTCTTCCCTCGTAGCATATCGCTGAGGGATTTCAGCTCGCGTCGTCCGCGGCGGGACATGGCCTTGCCCCGTTGCGAGTTGTCGATGAGGGCATCCACGGCTTCCTGGAGCATGCGCTTCTCGTTGCGGATGATCACATCAGGCGCGCCCAGCTCCAGCAGGCGCTTCAGACGATTGTTCCGATTGATCACCCGTCGGTAAAGGTCGTTCAGGTCCGAAGTGGCAAAGCGGCCACCGTCCAGCTGGACCATTGGCCGAAGGTCAGGCGGGAGAACGGGCAAGACCCGCAGCATCATCCACTCGGGGCGGTTG
Organism: Chloroflexota bacterium; assembly: GCA_030550075.1. GTDB lineage: Bacteria > Chloroflexota > Anaerolineae > Thermoflexales > Thermoflexaceae > Thermoflexus. The sequence continues at coordinate 3,315 of JAUQQB010000018.1, forward strand.
CCGCTTCGCAGAAAGGCGCGGACAATCTGAAGGCGCTTGATGGCCTTCTTGCGGCGTTGCTTGGACTTGGCTTGGCGGATCTCCTGCCACAGCTCCTTAGCCATCTGCTCGAGATCCAGGCGCTGGAGGATCTCCACGAAAGCCTCCGCGCCCATCTCCGCCCGGAAGACCTGCCCCCACTTGCTCTTCAGCTCCCGATATTTGCTCTCGCCCAGGAACTGGAGGGGAGCTAGGCTCACCAGTTCATCGCGCTCCGCCTGGATCCGCTGGCGCAGCGCCTCGACCTCGCGGGCGGCCTGATCCTTCAGGGCGGCGATTTTCTCCTCCGCCGCCTCCTGGAGGGCCTTCAAGGTCTCCTCGGTCTTGGCGAGGGCACGGGAGCGCTCGGCCGCCTCTTTTTCCTTAATTCGGTTCAACTGCTCATCCACGATCCGCTTCAGAGCAGCCAGATGCTCCCGGGCCACCGTCTCCCCAGCGTCTGCGATCACCTCCCCAGTCGGCTCAAAGATAATCGGGACGCGGATCGCCTTGCCCAGCCGCTCCTCCAGGCGGGCCTGGGTTCGCTGGGCCTCCCGCATCAGGGCTTCCACCTCCGTGTCCCACTTCTCCTCGATCCGCACCTCCCGCTCCGCCAGCTTCTGACGTTCTCGATCCTCCAGCTTCTGGACCCTTGACAGGAGCGTCTCGATTTCTTTCTGGTATTTCGCTTCGATGGCCCGGCGTTCGCGCTCGAATTCCTCCTCCAGGCGCTTCAGGGCTCGCTGTCGTGCTTCCTCCTCAATGGAGGTGATCACATACTGGGCAAAATAGAGGACCCGATCCAGGTTACGGCGGGAGATATCCAGCAGCAAACCCAGGTAAGAGGGAACTCGCCGGGTATACCAGATATGGGCCACCGGGGCAGCCAGCGTAATATGTCCCATCCGCTCCCGGCGCACCGTGGTGCGGGTTACCTCAACACCACATTTCTCGCAGACAATGCCTTTATAGCGAGGACCCTTATACTTCCCGCAGTAGCATTGATAATCCCGGGTAGGACCGAAGATGACCTCACAGAACAGGCCATCCTTCTCCGGCCGCAGCCGGCGGTAGTTAATGGTCTCCGGCTTGGTGACCTCGCCGTAGGACCACGACAGGATTTGCTCCGGCGATGCCAGCGAGATCCGCAGGGCGCGAAACTCCTTGGCCTCCACAGGCGCCTCCTTAAGAACGAATCATATCCTCATGTAGAAATTACGTGGTTAATCTTGTCCTCTGGAGGTTTAAGGCCAGGTGGCCCGCCCCTACCTACAAAACTTTCCCAGCAAAGGGGGAGAGCCCTGACCCTTAAGGGCCTGAACCTTCCACCCATATCCCTAAAATTCAAGTTAACAAAGTACGACTACCGATCCCCCGGATACAGACAAAATCTTCCCACCTCTCGCTGACTGTGAAGACCGAGGGACCGAGATGGGGATGATCCTTCCGGATTGCGCACTGCATTCCTATAGCGGAATGCAGGCTTTCCTGCACGGACTGGATCTAAAAGAGGTAATCCTCAATGGTCCTTTTGACCCTCTGAACTCTGCTGATAAAAAACAACAAGAGACCCTTCCCTGGCCTTCCTAAGCCAGGGATTGGATCCCCCAAGTGGATTTCGGCGCAAGAATCGGGTCTTCATGAGGGCTACCCCCAACTATAGATGAGAGAAAAAGTTTTGTCAAATTTACGTTGCTCCGCTGCGAGCCTGGAGTTTGGGGTAGCGGGGCGAGCGTCTCTTTCGCCCACCGCCACCCTAACTTTTTCCACCCTCCTCTCCACAATCTAAAGGAAGCCGGGTGGGGCATTGAAGAGACCCAGATCCTCCTCCCCGTGGCCCAGAAGGGCGGCGGGAAGGATGACATGGGGTACCTCATTCGGGGGTGCCGATTTGGCGTCCTCACTCACCCTAAAAATCCTGGTTTGTCTAAAGGCTAGTTAAGCTATAATGAGAGAAGCAATGGTCTTTCACTTGCAACTCGGAGAACAGGTGCTTCCTATGCGTCGCTGGCCTCCTATCGGCTGGATCCTCCTGGGTTTGGCAGCCCTGGCCTTAGTAGTGGCTTTCCTGGTCTTTCTCTATATGCACCCGGCCACCGCTGCGGTCCTGCGGGATATTCTGATCATCGCCCTCGCCCTCCAGTTGATCCTGCTAGCTGCTGTGATGATCTTTCTGGTTTACCGTCTGATCCACCTTGTGGACTGGTTACAACAGGAGATCCAGCCCATTCTCCAGCGCGCCCGAGAGACCGTGGATACGGCGCATGGGACCAGTGTGTTTCTAAGTCGACGTCTGGCCCGTCCAACCATTGAAGCAGCCAGCGTGGCCGCGGGGGTCGCTCAGGCGCTGCGAACACTGATCCGTCTATTGCGTGGCCGATTGATGTGAAACATTGAGTTGGATCCTGCTGCACCGGAAAATATTTTTTTCTTCACCCTTCTGAGGTCCTTCAGGCCTTAGAAAGAGAGGCGCAGCCCTTGAGGGGAACCTGGATGTCTTCTGAATCATTCATGGCCTCAGGGCAAAGCTCAAGGAGTGGTCCTATTGTCTGCACGAGGAAAATAGGAGCTGTTCAGACGTCCTTCCCAATCTTTCCATGAACGGAGGTGAACCATGGCGGAGCGAGGGAGCAGCGGAGAGTTCGGGGCCTTTCTGGCTGGGTTCCTAACTGGAGCGCTGGTGGGCGCGGTGGTGGCTTTGCTGTTTGCGCCTCGCTCGGGCGAGGAGACCCGACGACTGTTGCAGGAACGGGGAATTGAGCTGAAAACCCATGCAGAGGAGCTCACGACTCAGGCCCGCTCTCAAGCGGAGGCCGCGCTGATAGAGGCCCGCCGACGGGCCGAGGAAGCGGCAGCGGAAGCTCGTCGCCGCGCGGAGGAGCTTCGGAAATGGCTGGAGGAAAGCCGGGCCCAGTTTGAGCAAATGATGGCCCAACGTCGAGGTGCTACGCCCCCAGCAGCTGGCGAGTCGTCCACAGAGGGAACTGCGGCCTGAAGGAGCGCACCTTTGATTTCGCCGGAGGACTGGGTGCTGGTCTATGAGGCGGGGAATGTGATCGAGGGCCAGATGGTGCAAGCCCGACTGGAACAGGAAGGGATCCCCGCCAGGCTTCGTTACGAAGCGATCCATACGCTGATCGCGTCGACCTTCCACCGGGTGGAGGTCCTGGTCCCGGCGGAGTGGGCAGAACGAGCCCAAGAGATTCTGTCGACCGGGGCTCTTCCCTCCGAATCCGATCTGCCGGATTAACCCAGAGCAACCTGTCGCCTGGGCGTGGAGGGCCTTCAAGGGATAGGCGAGGCCGCCGAAGGCAGCCTGCTTGATCCTCCTAAAATGTCTGTTCCCTCTTCCTCACGCCGCTTTGTAGCGTGAGGAAGAGGCTTCCTTATGTTTCAAAATCAAAACTAAGTCATGAAGGAGGGGGTCAGGCGCCGCATCCTCTGGGACCTGTATCGGTTTGACGTTCAGACGGCCTCATGCTATGATCTTCTCCGGCATCCTGTTCCCGGAAGGAGGATCATATTTCCGCGCGAAAACATCGTGTGAATGAGGCGATCCGGGCACGCCAGGTCCGACTGATTGGCCCGGACGGTAAGCAGATCGGCGTGGTTTCTCTGATGGAGGCTCTTGCCGCTGCGCGCCAGTATGGCTTGGATCTGGTGGAGGTTGCACCTCAAGCCGACCCGCCGGTCTGCCGCATCATGGATTACGGCAAGTTCCTTTACGAGCAGGCGAAGAAGGAACGGGAGGCCCGTAAGGCGCTCAAACAAATCGTGGTGAAAGAGATCCGCCTGCGGCCGACCACGGATCCTCACCATGTGGGATTCAAGGTGCGGGACGCCCGGCGCTTTCTCAATGACGGCAACAAGGTCAAGGTCCAGGTTCGAATGCGCGGGCGCGAAATGATGCACCTGCAACTGGCTACGGAGATGCTCCAGCGTTTCGCGGAGCAGGTAGCCGATGTAGGGCTGGTGGAGACACCGCCCAGCATGGAAGGCCAAAGCATGGTGATGGTGCTGGCCCCCTTACGCCGGAAGGGGGGGCAGCCGGCAGAGCGGAAGGCAGAATCCAGCTCGGAGGTGATGGAAGGTGCCCAAGATTCGGACCCACAAAGCGACCGTTAAGCGGCTTCGCTATACCGGAAGTGGGAAGCTGGTGCGCGCGAAGATCGGCCGTAGTCACCTGCGGCGCAAACGCGCTAAACGCACCAAGCGGCTTTATGATGAGATGCTCACAGTGACTGAGCCCTCCGTTTATAAGCAGGTGAAACGACTGGCTCCTTACCTGGATAAGCAGGATTAACCCAACGGGTTATCTCTACGGAGGTTATGGGGGGCTGGGGCGCCGCCAGCGGCGGCGCCCCAGCCTTCTATCTTCCCGTAATGGTGATTACGTAAGGGTTTCATGATAGATCGCATCATCAGGGGGAAGTCGCAATGGCTCGTGTGAAAAGTAGCGTCGCCAATCGCCGTCGTCATAAGAAGGTTCTGAAGATGGTGGAAGGCCAGCGTGGATCTCGCAGTCGACATTACCGACGAGCCCACGAGGCGATGATTAAATCCCTTGCTTACGCCTATCGCCATCGGCGGGAGCGCAAGCGGGATTTCCGCCGCCTCTGGATTATGCGGATCAATGCGGCAGCCCGCCAGAACGGCCTCTCCTATAGCCGATTTATGGCGGGGTTGCGGGCCGCCGGGGTCACCATTAACCGCAAGATCCTGGCAGATCTGGCCGTGCGGGATGCGGCGGCCTTCGCCCGGCTGGTCGAAACCGCTCGCCAGGCACTGGGCCTGGCCTGATCCTTCAGACTTAACCGACGACTTGGAAGGAAGGTAGGGAAGTCCATATCAGGGCTTCTTTGCTTTTTCCCTTCGTTATTGAGGTCAACGGAGCTCCCGCCACCACGAAGCATGGTGGACCTCGGGATCTCAGATTGGCCTCCCTTCTTACTCCCTTTTCTGTGCCGCCTCACGCGCAGGAGGGGAAGGAACGGGGTCGCCAAAAGCGGCCCGTCCAGCCCCTGAAATCTCTCTTCTCCTCTTCCTGCGGCCCTTTGAACCGCAGGAAGAGGAGAAGAAGCCATATCGCATCCCCAGATGCTTCGGATCACCAGTCCCTCTAATGAGAAGGTGAAACGGGTGCGGGCGCTGCTGGAACAGCGGAAAGCACGCCGGGCCTATCGACAGATGGTTCTGGAGAGCCCGCGCCTCATCGATGAAGCCCTGCGCTTCTGCGCTCAGCATCCTGATTACCGCCTCGTTTTTGCCTTCTACGCGGATCCCACCCCCCGCGCTCAGGAGACCCTGGCCCGCCTTCGTGCCGCCGGGGTGCCCTGTTACGAGGTCACTCCCGCGATCCTTCAAATGTGCACGGAAGCGGAGACCCCGCAGGGAGTGATCACTGTCGCGCCGATCCCGGATCTTCCCTGGCCTGCATTGCCGACCTTCCTGGTTCTTCTGGATCGGGTTCAGGAGCCGGGGAATGTGGGCGCCGTGTTGCGCAGCGCGGCGGCAGCGGGTGCGGAGGGGGTGGTGATCCCGCCGGGGACGGCGGACCCATGGCACCCGAAGGCAGTGCGAGCAGCCGCGGGCGCTCATTTCGTTCTACCCGTGCGCCTGGCTTCCTGGGCGGAAATCCCCTCCCTCCTGACGGGCACCACGATCTGGCTCGCGACGCCGGAGGGCGCCCACGTTTATTTTGAGGTCGACTGGCAGGAGCCCGTGACGCTGATCCTGGGGGGCGAAGCGATGGGCCCGGGGCCGGAGGCGCAGCGCCTGCCCCATCGCACCGTACGGATCCCCATGGCCCGGGGGATGGAGTCGCTCAACGTTGCGGTGGCCGGAGCCCTTCTCCTTTACGAAGTTGCCCGCCAGCGGGGACTGGTGAAATGACCGGGTCGGATTGACTGTGTAGTAACCACAGACCCGAGTCCCTCCAGACCAGTAGCAATCCGCACAGCCATGCTCTTGACGCCCTTTCTCCTTGGTGTAAATGGTCAAGACGCCTTCAACGGTATAATTCGGACTGGAATGGTCAAAGCACGAAGTGAGCCGGAAACGTCTCGCACCCGGATAGGAGAAGCGCGGTTCCGTCTGGGCCAGGACAGAAGGGCTGGGGTCAGAATGGGCAAGTAGAAGCAAGCCAATGAGCAGTAAGACCGCGTTCAGGTGTTTCATCGAAGCCTCCTCAGCGTGTCACATCCACACTGCGCGGCATCATCGGGCTGTCGGTGGTCAGTTGGGTCAGACCACTTCCATCGGCATGGATCATCCAGGCGTTGGGCTGACCGCCCAGGTTGGCCATAAACACCACCGCTGAGCCGTCCGGCGTCCATACGGGCGACCAGGCGCCCTGACCTTTCAGTTGAGTGAGCTGGCGCCACCTTTGTGAACGGACTTCTACCACCCACAGGTTGCTGATCAGTCGGTTCAAGTCGAAATCGGCTGACCGGTCCTCCATATTCTCCCGCCGCACCACCAGGATTTGCTCTCCCTGAGGCGACCACATGGGGAAACTGTCAAACACCCCCTCCGGGCTGAGGGGCCATTGTTGGGTAGTCTGAACATCTACTATCCATAATGGGCCGTAATTATTAAATTGGCCGACAATTTGATCCCAAATGTAAGCAACGAATCGTCCATCGGGTGACCAGCTGATGAATTCTGGCCGAGCCCCTGGTTTCGGCGAAGGCGCGGGCACTTCGTGAAGGAGACGACCGGTCGTGTCAATAAAGATCAACCGGTCACCCTGGATGATGGTATAAGCAATCGTTTGGCCGTCCGGGGAAACGGCGGCATCGGTCACCGTCTCGCCCTCTGGCGTAATTCGCCGTGACTCCCCCGTCTCGATATCCTGAATTTCCAGCCAGTCGCTCATTAACAGAACCCGCCGGGAGTCCGGAAACCAACCCCGGAACCAGGTCTCCTTAAACCGGCAGCCCTGGGTCCTATCCAGATGACAGATGCCGATTTGAAATCCCCTGCCTCGGACGAGATCCACGATAAAAACGTCAAAAATCACCCCTTCCGTGGCACAGATGCTGACCGCAGTATAGCGGCCATCGGGAGAAACCTGTAAATCGCACAATTCTCCCTGTCCTTTGAATGTCCCCTGCGGGACGGTGATGAGCCGATATGTATTGCCCATAGTGGTTTTGACCAAGGGATCAACCGCCACGGAAGGAATAGGTTTAGGAGGCACAGGCGCCCGTGTGGGCGTGGGAAGAGGGGAGCGCATTGGTGTCAAAGGTGTGGGAGAAGCCACTGGAGATTGTCCAACCATTGGTGGGGTGGTAACGCGCAGTAGCGCGGCAAGTCCTACAGTTAGGGCAATTAAGGCGAGCAAACCCAGCAAGCTCCGTGCAATTTTCAGGTAGCGGTTCATTTTGTACCTCTTCATTGCGATCAGGAACGTGCCCAACGGCCCCGAGCTCAGCCGCTGCGACCGAGCGAAGCGAGGGAGCAGTCGGCTGGAGTGAGGGGTTAGGCCGCCTATGGGTAATTCCTGAGAACAAGGGGAATATATGCACGATGCAATCTCACAAAAGCGATACCGAGATAGTTGGAGGATTCGTCAGCTCGCACTTTGCGCACAGCAATCCTGTAATTGCCTGTCTGAGAAGCAACAAATTCTATCATCTCGTAGTTGTTGTCCCAACTCAGCGAGTAAACGCCAGGAACATATTGAGCATCAGGGCCTTTGATACGCAGATCTAAATCAGTATCCAATCGATCAAAGCTGTAATTGTTGCCCGGCGTGTCGGCATGAGCCCACCAAGTAATTGCCACTCGGATCAGATCACCTCTTTCGGCGTAAAAGACACGCTCCAAATCTGTGCCTATAGGAAAGTTGCTGTTAGTGATAGAAATACCCCACCAACACGATACCGTGCATGGGTTTGCCTCCGAGAAATTGCGAGTTTGGGCAACAATGTCAGCCAAAGCAGCATTGATTGCTCCTGCTCCGTCAAGCAGATCGCCCTGGTTGCGCACAATAATCGTCGGTCCGGTGATATTGTGAATGGCTGAGGCCATGATGATGGCTTTGGTAGCTTCGGGCCAGTAGCTGAGTGCATCGTTACGGTGAATCAAGAGTGCTACCAGCCCAGCTACTTGAGGAGCAGCATAACTGGTACCCGAATGAGTCTGAGGAACATTGTTGACTCCAACAGCAGTCACATTTGCTCCCACGGCAACCACCTCTGGCTTTTCACGGTCATTGTGTGGGCTGGTAGGGTTAACATAGGCTGAGTATGACCACATTCGGTCGTCAGACCAATCAGCAGTGTTGTTGTCATCGGTAGCCCCAACCGTGATGACATTCCAGGCTTTACCAGGCGTTGTGATGCTCCCGCCCGTGTTCCCTGCTGACTTGACAATCGTTCTGAAGTTATTGCGTGCCCAGTAATCAACGGCGCGATCTAGCCAGTTTACGTTGTTATCTGCTTCATACCCTTCGCTGACGTTAACGATCCTGGCCCCTTGGTTAAAAGCCCACTGCAACCCAGTTACAAAGTCAGCTTGTGCAGCCTCGTGCCCAGCACTGAGGACAGTCGCGCCATAGGCCATCCCTCTGTATGTGTCGTGAAAACTTGCCGCAGTGCTGGCTACGCGGGTTGTATGGTCAACAATACCAACGCTCGCTGTACGACTGATCGCTGCATGATGAAGAAAACTGTTGTTTGGATCTATGTTGCCGTTTTCCAGGATAGCGATAGTCACGCTCCTCCCAGTTATACCCCGTGACCACACGATTGGAGCCAAAGTGGTTGGCACAGCGGAGTCCAGTTCGAGTTGGACTTCTGCTTCAGTTAGATAAATCGCGCTCACGTCTGATCGTTGAGCCAACTCCAGAATCACTCGCTTGGGCAATACCGCTGTGAATGAAGGCATCCCAGCATAAGTGGTAATGGCGAAGCCCCGTTGTTTTAGCTCTGTCACCAAAGAACTAATCCGGGACTCGGCCTGAGCAGCCATCAATGCAGTGTAATCGGCCTCAATACGCCTACGCAATTCGGGATCGCTTACGTCCATTGGTTTGCCACCATGTTCCATGGCTGCTCGTGCTTGCGGGTATCTGGCGGCCAGTATTGCAAAGGCTGTTGTCTGTTGCTCGGCTAAACTTTTTCCTGGGCTTGCCGCCATCCAGATTGCCACTGGCAAGGTATCGTCATCTTTAAGCCCCTGCAGCCGTTCATAGAGAGCCGGCTCTAATTTACCGTACCGCGATTCGTGGGCTCGTGCCTCTGCCGCAAGCAAAGCGGAAACGTCTTCTTCCACCCGGCCATCACGCAAATCTACCAGCAACTTGTAGACTTGCCCCTGTGGGCGAGTGTCCAGCACTGTGACCACTTGAAACTGACGGCCCAGGGCCGGGTAATCAGAGCGGTGATCAGCGACGATCTCCAGTGACTCGATAGGGATCCCCTCTCGTTTGGCGATGTAAGCCATTGCTTTTCGAGCAGCGTCCGAGGGGGATGGGCTTGGGTGTTGGCGTAGGCAAAGGCGAGCTGAAAAGCGTAGATGGGGTGGTAAGAGGCGAATTGAACAGCATTGCTCTCGTTGTTGTATCAAGATGCATTTGGCCAAGAGCGATGATAACCAACACGGCTGCCGCCAACGTCATGGCGAAAGATAGAATGCGGTAACAGGGTTTCTTGTGGTACATTTTGCTCCTCTTGCTCCTCACTTTTACTCACCGAGATCGGTGATCAGGGGATATAATGTGAGAGGGATGTTACAATGGCATTGCCCACGATCAGGTTAAACGTGATGGTCTGTTTCCACGGTCCTCCTTTTTGTACTCGTACCAGGTGATAGGGTGAGGTTACTTCATCTCCCTTAGGTTCACCGGGTTGAGGTTCCTTGAACAAAGCGTGAACGGTCACTATGTTCCCCTTGCGGGTAATGTGCTCAATCTGCACGCCATATCGTGTGGTCGGCTTTCGGCCTTGGAATATTGCGATAGCAAAATATATATTGTAATTCAGGTTTTGTAGTTGTGCTTGAGCTTCAGATGTAACCAGCCCCCCCAGGCTGGCTGTTTCCTCGGGTGTAGCGATGACTATTAAACCAGGTTGCGTGTCCTGGTAAATTTGCCCAGTGCCAGAAGCGTCACGTTGCTCGACGGTCTCGAAAAGTAGATCAACTTCCTTGGGCTGACAAGCGCCCAGCCAAAGGGAGAAGGCTAGTACCGACAGAAATATCATGAGTTTGCTCATTGAAAAACCCTCCTTACATTGAAACGATTTGTCCGATGGACAAGAACACGTCGGCGATCTCAACGGCCTAACATGGATTAGGTTGATGATGTCCGTATAACAGCCTATATCTGGCAACCGTCCACCCAAACAGCAAGAATTTGACATTATAGACCCGTCCAGCCTGCAACGGGCGGTCAAGCAGGCGGCGCAGAAGGCGGGCATCCCAAAGCGGGTGACCCCACAAACGTTGCGGCACTCCTTTGCCACGCACCTCCTGCAGGCCGGATACAATATCCGCACGGTTCAGGAACTACTGGGCCACAGGGATGTGCGGACGACGATGATCTACACCCACGTCCTGCAGCGGGGCGGCCTGGCGGTGCGCTCCCTGCTGGAAGGGAAGAGCAACGGATGGACCCTGCCCCTCGGGCCGGTGGGGTCCATTGCCGCTCCTTTCGGGGCGAAACAGGGCAGGGGAAAACAAAGGCAGCCCCGCTTGCCTCACTTCCCTTAACGGCGGCGATGGGCCTCGCGGACGTTGGGGATCTGCTCGATGCGCGCCAGGGCTCGATGGAGCTGGGCCGCCGAGCGAACTTCCAGAGTGGCCTGGAAAACTGCAAAGCCGTTCCGGGTGTCTACGGTGATGCGAGCGATGTTGATCTGCTCATCTTTCAGAACGCCGCTGATCTCGTGAAGCAGGCCCACGCGGTCGATGGCCACGATCTCCACTTCGACCGGGTATCCTTTCTCCCCGGCCGGGAACTGCACCTCGATCAGACGCTCCGGGGAACGGATGTTCAGGATGTTCGGGCAGTTCCGGCGGTGAATGGTGATCCCGCGGTTGCGGGTGATGTATCCGATCACCTCATCCCCGGGCACCGGGTTGCAGCACCGGGCCAGCTGCATCAGGAGCCCCTGGGGGTTGTTCTCCACCAGCACGGGCCGGGAAGCGTCGTAGCGTTCAGGAAGGGTGGGGAGCTCCGGCGCGGCCTTTTGCTCCTCCCGACGTCGCTCCTCTTCCATCCGGATCAAGCGGGTTGCCAGTTGCTCCGGGGAGACATCCCCCCAGCCGATGGCGGCCAGCAGGTCCTCGGGCTCTTTATAGCCGAACTCCCCATATAGCCGACGGGCGGCCTCATCGACCGAGAAGGGGACGCCCAGGCGTCGGATCTCCTGAGCCAGGATCTCCCGGCCGTGGAGGATGTTCTCGGCGCGGCCCTGCTGCTTGAACCACTGGCGGATCTTCTGGCGGGCGCGAGAGGTCTTCACATACCCCTTCGCCGGATCCAGCCAGTCCCGGCTGGGGCCGCCCTGCTTGGCCGGGATGATCTCCACCTGGTCCCCCATTTGCAGGACATAGTTCAGGGGGACCCACTTGCCGTTCACCCGGGCGCCGCGGCAACGGTGCCCCAGTTCGGTGTGGATATGGTAAGCGAAATCGATGGGCGTGCTCCCCCGGGGCAGGTCGATGACGTGCCCTTTCGGGGTGAACACGTAAATTCGATCCTCGAAGACGTCTGTCTTAAGGGACTCGACAAACTCCTTCGCCGAGGTCACCTCATTGCGCCACTCCATCAGGGAGCGCAGCCAGGCCACCTTCTTCTCATAGGCCAGATCGCGCTTCGAAACCTGTTCCTTATAGATCCAGTGGGCGGCGATGCCGTATTCGGCCTCCCAGTGCATCTCCCAGGTGCGGATCTGCACCTCCAGCGTTTTGCCGTCCTCCAGCATCACCGCCGTGTGCAGGCTACGATAGGAATTGTCCTTGGGATTGGCGATGTAGTCATCAAACTCCTTGGGGATGGGTCGCCACATGGAGTGGATAATGCCCAGGACCTGGTAGCATTCGGGGATAGTGTTCACGATGATGCGGACGGCCCGCACATCGTAAACCTGGTCGAAGGAGACCCCCTTGCGGAGCATTTTGCGGTAGATGCTGTAGATGTGCTTGGCCCGGCCGGT
>JAUQQB010000019.1 GCA_030550075.1 Chloroflexota bacterium
TACCTCTACCGGCAGGATGGCTTCTCCCTGGGGGAGCAGGGAACGGATCGGACGGCCGGCGGAATACCAGTAGATCAAGCCCGAAGCGGCGAGGCGGACCGCGAGCGCTTCAAACGGGATCCCCCGCGTGCCACCGGATATCATTTCATATAAAATCGAAAGGACCAGAGCAGGCATGGCGCCTTCGGCCCGGCGCAGCCCTTCGATCAGCCTGTGGCCCTCCGGGGGGAGCTGAGTCCAGAGCGCCACGAGGCGATCTGGATCGCTCAGTCGGCGCGGCAACTCCTCATGGGCGGCCGGTGCCGCCTCCACCGGCCAGCCTTGCTGGCGGAGGATCTCGGTGAGCAGCGAGGGCTCATAGGAACGGATAACTTCCCATAATCGCATGGCCGGAGCCCTTTTCTCCTCCGGGCCCCTCCCGGGCCTCAGGAGGGGCCGATGACCAAAGTAAGGTCAGAGAATCTTAACCACGCCGGTATGATAAAGGGGAACAAGATGGAATCCGGGACAACGGGCCCCGAGAAGAGGCGAACCGGGATGGAGACCCAGCGGCTGGAGCCCATGCAAGCTCCCTCCCTTCTGAGAGCGGGCGAGGTCCTGCAGGGACGATACCGCATCGAGCGGGTGCTCGGGGCAGGGGGGATGAGCACTGTTTATCTGGCCCTGGACCTCCGCTTCTCCCAGGTGCGGCGTCTTTGTGCCATCAAGGAGATGATCAGCCATATCCCGGACCCCCGGATGCGCGCGCTGGCCCAGCAGAGCTTCGAGCGGGAAGCGGCCCTCCTGGCCACCCTCAGCCATCCGGCCATCCCCAAGATTTACGATTACTTCGTGGAGGGCGAGCGCAGCTATCTCGTCATGGAGTATATCCCAGGACAGGACCTGGAGACGCTCCTGCGGCGCACGGAGGGGATGCTGCCGGTGGAGGAGGTGGTGAACTGGGCGGTGCAGATCTGCGACGTGCTCCATTATCTCCACTCCCAGCAGCCGCCCATCATCTTCCGCGATCTCAAGCCATCCAACATTATGGTGGATCCGTATGGGCGGGTGTTCCTGGTGGATTTCGGGATCGCCAAGGTGTTCCAGGCCGGACAGCGGGGGACGATGATCGGGACGGAGGGTTATAGCCCGCCGGAGCAATATCGGGGCGTGGCGGATCCCCGGACGGATATTTACGCCCTGGGGGCCACGCTGCATCACCTGTTGACACGCCAGGACCCACGCCTGGAGCCGCCGTTCTCCTTCCATGAGCGCCCCATCCGCCGGGTCAACCCGGCGGTCCCCGAGGCGCTCGCCCAGGTTGTGATGCGGGCCCTGGAGTATGATCCGGAGCGCCGGTTTCAGTCGGCGCTGGAGATGAAGCAGGCGTTGCTGGCTGCGATCGGGATGCGGGTGCCCACGCGCCCGATGGCCCCCCAGGAGGCTCCGTCGGGGAGCGCACCGTATCGGGTGAAATGGGTTTTCGCCTGTGAGGATGAGATCCGTTCCCGTCCTGTGGTTGCGGACGGGATCGTCTTCGTGACTTCTTATGATCACAACGTCTACGCGCTTTCGGCGGAGGACGGAAAGCTCCTCTGGAAATTCGCGACGGGAGGCGGCATCGGCGGCGCAGTGGCGGTCGCTCGGGATCGGGTGGTGGTGGGCTCGCTGGACCATCGACTCTACGCCCTGCACGCGAAGAGTGGGGAGCTCCTGTGGGCGCTGGAGCTGGGCGGGCCGATCTATACGACGCCGCGGATTGCGGCCGGCCTGGTCTTCCTGGGTGCCGATGATGGGGTTTTCTATGCGGTGGATCTGGACACCGGCCGGGTGGTCTGGAAGATGCCGGTCAGCGCCCCCATTCGGTCCTCGGCAGGCCTCTGTAAAGAGACCCTGGTGGTGGGCGGCGAGGATGGCGGTGTATACGCTCTGGATCTTCAGGGTCGTCTCCGCTGGCAGTTCGTGGCCCGCCGGGGGGTGACCGCTTCCCCATGGGTGGATGAGGAGCTGGTCGTGGTGGGATCGTGGGACTGGCACGTCTATGCCCTGGATGCCCGGACCGGATGGGCCATCTGGCGGTTCCGAACTGGAAAGCCGGTCCTTTCCTCCCCGGTGGTCTCAGAGGGCGTGATCTATGTGGGGTCGGCGGATGGCTTCCTTTACGCATTGAATGCGCGGACGGGAAACCCGATCTGGCGATTTCAAACCGGTGGGCAGGTGAACGCCCCCCCGCTGGTGCTGGAAGGCCAGGTCCTGGTCGGGGCCACCGATGGTCGTGTGTATGCGGTGGATGCGCGGACCGGGAACGCCCTCTGGTCTTTCCAGGCCGGTGGGCCGATCGTCTCCGCACCGGATTGGTGGGAAGGGATCCTTTACGTAACTTCCATGGACTATCGGGTTTACGCGATAAGCCTGGGATAGCGCTTTTGAACCCGGAGGGCGGCCCTCGCGGCCTGCCGTTCCGGGCGCTCTGGGAGGTGGGCCCTTCCACCAGATCCGCAGCAGAGGGCTTGTCTAACTCTAATGACGGAGAACGATGAGCGAATGAAATGGCTTAAGCGCCTTTTTCAACGGCCTGAGCTCAGGAAGAGCGCTTCACTCACCCCGATGGTTCCTCCTCCCGCCGTTCCCAGCCCCGAACCCGAGGCTGCCCCTCCACCTGTCGCGGAACCGGGGGGAGGCACAATGCCGCTGCCCCCCATGCCGGCCCAGCCGGCAGCGGGGCTTCGTTTCGGCTGGGCTACCGATCCGGGCCTGGTTCGACCCAGCAATGAAGATGCCCTTCTGATCATGCACATCGTCTATGAAGGCTCCCGGGAGCTGTTGCCCCTGGGGTTGTTCCTGGTTGCGGATGGGATGGGAGGGCACCGGGGGGGCGAACAGGCCAGCGACCTGGCCGTCCGGGAAATCGCCCGCTACCTGGTCTCTCGTCTTCTGATCCCCCATCTCGCCCATCGAGGCCCGGATCATCCGATTAAAGAGCTGCTGGAGGAGGCTCTGCAGGCAGCCAACGCCCAGATCCTCCAGGCTGTGCCGGGAGGCGGAACCACCGTGGTGGGGGCGCTGGTGATCGGGGAGAGCGTGCATCTGATCCATGTGGGGGACAGCCGGGCTTATCTGGTCTGGCCGGATCGGCTGGAGCAGCTCACGGAGGATCATTCCCTGGTTCAGCGGATGATTTCCCTGAAAGGGCTGAGCGAGGAGGAGGCCATCGGGGTTCCGCGGAATGTCCTTTATCAGGCGCTGGGGCATCCCAGCCGACTGAACCCGGGCTATCGGCGCGTTTCCCTTCCCCGGGACGCATGGTTGATGCTCTGCACGGATGGATTGTGGGGGGAGGTGTCGGAGGCCCGGATCCTGCAGATCATCTGGGAAAGCGCCTCCCCCCAGGAGGCATGCCATCGGCTGGTTCAGGAAGCGAAGGCCGCAGGCGGTCACGACAACATCTCGGTGATCCTGGTTGGGCGATGAGCATGGGCGAGGAGTTCCTGGACTATTACGCCATTCTGGGCGTCCCTCCCTCAGCGGACGCGGAGGAGATCAAAAAAGCCTACCGGGCGCTGGTGAGGAAAGTCCATCCGGATGTAGCCCCCAAGCCCGGAACCTCCCTGCTGTTCCGTCTGGTTCACGAGGCGTATTCGGTGCTCTCGGATCCGGAGCAGCGGGCGGAATATGACCGGCGATGGCAGGCCCGGTGGGGGAGCCGGGGATCTTCTCTGCGGTTCCATCTCCTCCTCAGTCGCTCCTCCCTTCCTGTCCTGTCCGCGTCTCAAATTCTCTACGCATTGCTCACCATAGAGCCCTCCCGTCCCCATGCGAGCTCCCGCCTGCCGCTTCATCTCTGTCTGGTGATCGATCGCAGCAACTCGATGAGAGGGGAGCGGCTGGAACAGGTGAAGACCGCCGCGCTGGAGCTGGCAGGCCATCTGGAGCCCGGTGATCGTCTATCGGTGGTGGCCTTCCACAATCGGGCGGAGGTGATCTGGCCGTTGAGCCCGGTGGGGGAGCGCCACCGGCTTTCAATGCGGCTGGAGACGCTGACAGCAGAGGGGGGCACTGAGATCTACCAGGGGCTGCTCCTGGGCTTCCAGGAGCTCTTCCGTGCCCGCCAGGCTGGCGTCCATTCCCACCTCATCCTCCTCACCGATGGCCGGACGTATGGGGATGAGGATCAATGCCGGGCGCTGGCGGATCAGGCGCGGGAGGTGGGAATTGGGATCAGCGCCTTTGGGATCGGAGAGGACTGGAACGATGCGTTGCTGGATGAGATCGCGGCGCGCAGCGGGGGGATCTCAGGCTACATCGCCTCGCCACAGGAGATCCGCCAGCGCTTTCTGGAGCATCTCTCTCTGCTGCAGGATCGTTACGGGGAGGATGCGCGGCTGATCGTCGAGCCCGCGGAGGGCGTGCTGGTGACGGCGCTTTACCAGATCACGCCGGAGCTTCGGGTTCCGCCGCGGGAGGACTCGGGCTGGTATCTGGGCGCTCTGCAAGCCTCCCATCCAGTCCGGGTGCTGATCGAGTTCGCCCTCCCGCCGCTGGAGCCGGGCTTTCTGGAAGTGGCCCGGCTGAAAGCTCGGGCTCGCATCCTGGGGAATCCGCCACAACTTGACGAGGCCGAACTGTCCGTTCGGGCCTATGCGCTTCCAGGGGAGCCTCTGATGGTTTCGCCTCCCGAACCGGTTCTGGAGGCGCTGTCCTGTGTGGTGATCTATCGGATGCAGGAGCAGGCCTGGGCGGATATCCAGGCCGGGAGGCGGGTGGCGGGCGCCCAGAAGCTTCGGCAGATCGGAACCCGCCTGCTGGAGCTGGGGGCCAATGATCTGGCGCAGGAAGCGCTGGCGACGGCCACCCGCCTGCTGCAGGGCCGTTCGGTTTCCAGAAGCCAGCAGCTTGCCTTAAAATACAGGACGCGGATGCTGATGCTTCCGCCGCCCGAGCCGGGAGGGGGATCATGATCGAATGTCCGTTGTGCGGTCGGAAATATCCGGTCGGCGCGCTGTTCTGTCCGGAGTGCGGGGTCTACCTGCTCACCGGCGGGCCGTTGCGCACCGAGCCGCTGCCGGAGGGCGTATCCATCCCGGTGGAATTGCCGGTCAAGCCCCCTTCGGCGGAAGGGGCGGGCCCGCAGAATCTGGTGCTTCAGGTGCTGACCTCCGGCCGCCGCGTGGTGATCCGACCGGATCAGGAGGTTCTGGTGGGGCGGCTGGATGTGGGCCGGGGGATCTTCCCCCAGGTCGATCTGACCCCTGACGGCGGGCTGGAGGGCGGGGTCTCCCGGCGTCACGCCCGGATCTTCTTCCAGAACGATCGGTTCTACATCGAGGATCTGGGCAGCACGAATGGGACGTATGTAAACGGCGTCCGGCTGGAACCCTATTCCCCGCGCCCGCTGGGGGATGGGGATGAGCTTCGTCTGGGGCAGATCGCGATCCGCGTGGGATTCATGTAAATTCCGAAAGGATCTCACGGGTGGGAAGGGGGGATCCAGGGGGTGGGGTCGTTAGTTCATCATCTTCCTTCAAAGAAGCAAAATAGAAAGGGGAAGGCCCGATGGGGTATACGGTCCTGGTCCATCTGATGAACGCCGATCCGATCCTGGCCGAGGTTGAGCGCCTGCCGGAGCCTCAAGACCAGGTGTTGATCTGCACCAATGTCCGCCTCCGGGATGGCAAAGAGGTGCACTACATCGATCCGGAGGCTGTGCAGGTGATCATTCCCTGGCATCGCATCTCCTTTGTGGAAGTCCTGAGCTCGCGCGAAGAGGCCGAGATTATCAGCTTCGTGCGGGAGCGTTGAGATGGTCCACACCCCTATCCGACCGGAAACGTCAGAGCGCCGGCGGATCCTGATCGTGGACGATGAGGCCCGGGTGCGGCAGTTTATCCGCCTGAACCTGGAACTGGAGGGTTTCGAAGTTTTCGAGGCCTCGAATGGGCTGGAGGCGCTGGAGAAGATCAAGGAGGTGCTGCCGGATCTGGTGATCCTGGACGTCATGATGCCAGAGATGGACGGCTTCGAGACCCTGGAGCTGATCCGGGAGACGAGCGGTGTCCCGGTGATCATGCTCACGGTGCGGGCGGATGAGGCGGATAAGGTGCGGGGGCTTGAGCTGGGGGCGGATGATTACGTGACCAAGCCCTTCTCCCCTCGGGAGCTGGTGAGCCGGATCCGGGCCGTCCTGCGGCGGGTGGATACCCCGGCCACGGCGGGCGGGGCGATCCAGATCGATGATTACCTGACGATCGATTTCAACCGACGTGTGGTCATCGCCGGGGGGAAGGAGATCAAACTGCGGCCCACTGAGTGGCGGCTGCTGTATCATCTGGTGAACAACGCAGGCCGGACGATGACCCACGAGAACCTGCTGGCCAAGGTCTGGGGCTACGAATACCGGGACGAAACCCATTATCTCCGGCTTTACATTAACTATCTTCGCCAGAAAATCGAGCCGGACCCCTCGCAGCCTCGCTACATCCTGACTGAGCGAGGGGTGGGATATCGGTTTGTGGATTTCCGGGGTGGGGAGCTGGAACGGCTCAAACGCCGGGCGGCGGAACGTTCCGGGGCTTGAACAGGCTGATGATGTGGCCCCGCGGATATGTTATAATTAATCCTGAGGGTTTGGGGGGCGGAGTCATTCCACCTCTTATCGCAGGCTCTGAACGGCGTATAAATTGCATCGGGGCGTGGCGCAGCCAGGTTAGCGCACCACGTTTGGGACGTGGGGGTCGTCGGTTCGAATCCGACCGCCCCGACTGAGTGCGGGCGTAGCTCAGGGGTAGAGCGTCTGCCTTCCAAGCAGAAGGTCGCGGGTTCGAATCCCGTCGCCCGCTTCTTCCCGGGAAACGCATGATCGATCCCACCATTCCGCGCCGCGGGCCCGTAGCTCAACGGCAGAGCAGCCGGCTCATAACCGGTCGGTTGCAGGTTCGAATCCTGCCGGGCCCACTGGGGGGAGGAGAGGTGCTGGATCCCAACGCCAGGGGATGGGCGGCTCTCCGCTGGACGCGCTCCCTGGGCTTCTTTCCCCCTGCTCATCCTTTCGCCACTGGGAGGGAGCGATGGTGAACGATCGCCCGTGGTATCGGTTCTATGATCCAGGCGTTCCCCGTTCCCTGGAGTATCCCCTAATCCCCTCCTTCCGGTTCCTCGAGGACTCCGCCCGTCGTTTTCCGGATCGCCCCGCGCTGATCTTCAAGCCGGCCCACCAGGGATTCGCGGGGAGCGCGATGACTTACCGTGAGTTAAACGAGCTCTCCGATCGCTTGGCGGCTGCTCTCTATCACGAGCTGGGGGTGCGCAAAGGCGATCGAGTTGCTCTGATTATGCCGAACACGCCTCAGTTCGTTATCGCCTACTTCGCCGTGCAGAAGATCGGGGGCATCGTGGTGGCTACGAACCCCATCTACACCCCCCGCGAGCTGGAATACCAGCTGGCCGACTCCGGGGCTACCGTGGCCATCGTCCTCAGCCGGATCTATGAGCGAGTGAAATCCGTTCAGCCCAACACCCAGGTCCGCCGCGTGGTCGCCACCCACATCAAGGAGTATATGAGCCCGCTGCTCAGGGTCCTTTACACCCTGGCCCGGGAGCGCAAAGAGGGGGACCGGGTGACGTTGCGGGACAACGATGTGTGGTTCCAGGACCTGCTCCGGCGTTACCGGCCGGATCAGCGGCCGGCGGTGGAGGTGGGGCCGGAGGATGTGGCGATCTTCCAGTATACCGGTGGAACCACCGGGCTTTCCAAAGGCGCGGTGGCCCTCCATCGCAATATCGTGGCGAATGTCCTGCAGGTTCGGGCGTGGGATCCGAATATCCGGGATGGCCAGGAAGTGGTCATGGGCGCGCTGCCGCTCTTCCATGCCTATGGAATGATCGTGGCCCTGGGCTTGGCGATGCAGGCTGGCGCCACCCTGGTGCTGGTGCCGAACCCACGGGATCTGCATACGTTGCTGGATGGGCTGCAGCGGTATCGGGTGACGATGTTCCCTGGTGTGCCCACCCTTTACAACGCGATCAACAATCACCCCGACGTGAAGGCCGGCAAATACAACCTGCGCACCATCCGCGCCTGCATCTCCGGCGCCGCGCCGTTATTGCTGGAGATCAAACGCCGGTTCGAGGAGATCACCGGGGCGAAGCTGGTGGAAGGCTACGGCCTCTCGGAGGCGCCCACGGCAACCCATTGCAACCCTCTCTATGGGTTGAACAAGGAGGGGAGCATCGGGATCCCGCTGCCGGATGTGGATGCGAAGATCGTCAGCCTGGAGGATGGGGTCACGGAGCTCCCGCCCGGGGAGATCGGGGAGCTGATCCTCCGCGGCCCGCAGGTGTTCCAGGGCTACTGGAACCGCCCGACGGAGACCGAGAATACCCTTCGGGATGGATGGCTCTACACGGGCGATATCGCGCGGATGGATGAGGATGGCTATTTCTATATCGTGGATCGCAAGAAGGAAGTGATCAAGCCGGGCGGCTATCAGGTGTGGCCGCGGGAGGTGGAGGAAGTCCTGGCTCAGCATCCCAAGATCAAAGAGGTGGCTGTGGCCGGGATCCCTGATCCGCACCTGGGCGAGGCGGTCAAAGCATGGGTGGTGCTCCACGAGGGGCAGACGGCGACCGCCGAGGAGATCCGGGAGTGGTGCCGGGACAAGCTGGCCCCCTACAAGATCCCACGCTATGTCGAATTCCGAACCGAATTGCCCAAGAGCATGGTCGGCAAGGTGCTACGTCGCGTGCTGGTGGAGGAGGAGCGGACGAAGGGCCAGGCGGACTGAAGGGATGTCCCTCGTGCCACTTATCCGGGGTTCCGCAGTTGACTTTCCTCTCCCCGGTTTTTGGAGCGGGGCCGGGCGCCCTCAGTGCTCGGCCCCGCCTCTTGAGGGGGCTCTTCAAGGCTCCTCAGACCGGGGCGAATAGCGTGCCTCAGGAAGCGTTCACCTCGAGCTCAGGAGAGTATTCAGGATTTCGATCGTGGTCTCCGGCGATAATGGGGGAAGACGGATCAGGGCGAGGTTATGTTCCACGTGGGGAACCCGGCTCATCCCCACCAGGGCGGTGGTGATCCCGGGGGTGGAACGGACGAACTGGAGGGCCCGCTGGGCCTCCGAGAGGCCCTCCGGGAAGGTGCGTTGCATCCACAGGGGCCAGCTTCGGGTCAGGCGCCCCTGCATGAGCGAAGCGCTGGCCCACACGGTGATCCCGAGATCCGCCGCCACTTCCAGCAGTG
This sequence comes from Chloroflexota bacterium, assembly GCA_030550075.1. Classification (GTDB taxonomy): domain Bacteria; phylum Chloroflexota; class Anaerolineae; order Thermoflexales; family Thermoflexaceae; genus Thermoflexus. The sequence goes on from JAUQQB010000019.1 coordinate 9,212, forward strand.
TCCCCCATCCTTCCCCTCGAGGCTGGTTCCTTCGCAGAGCCGCTTCCGGCATCGCCAGATTGTAAGGGAGCTGCACGAAGCGGAAACGATGGTCAGGCCCACCGACCTCCCGCGCGATCGCCTCAACCTCCACCAGGGCCAGCGCATCCGGCGCATGGGCGGGAACCCGATAAGCGGTCCAGGTGGCCGTGCCGTAGAAGCGGATCCGCCCTTCGGCGGCGGCCTCTTCCAGGGCGGCGAAGGCGGCCCGCAGGCGCCTCCGGAATTCCTCTCGGGGGACCGACCCAAGCTGTTCTTCCGGGTTCTGGATGAAATAGACGTCAATGGTCTCCAGGCCGAGGTTGCGCCGGCTTTGTTCCAGTTGATGGCGGAGATACCCGGGGGCGAGGCAATGGCCGTTGACGAAATCCTCCCGGCGGGCCACGCCGGTCCGCAGGAAATGCTCCTCGATGTAGCGCCATGGATCCTCCGGCCAGTCCCCTTCGTAAGGGACATACCCTCCCTTGGTGGCGATGATCAATTCCTCGCGTCGGAAGCCCTGGGCCATCAGGCGACGGAGGGCCTCGCCGACGCAGCGCTCGCTGCGCTGGAAGCGATAGTTGATCGCGGTGTCGATCACGTTGCATCCCAAAGCGACGGCGCGCTGGATCGCTTCCACATACCGGGCATCGGTCTCCGGATCCGCGTGTCCCAGATAGGTGCCGATGCCGATGGAGGACAGCCACAGCCCCTGGGCCTGGCGGAAGTATCCCGGGGCTGCCTGCTCATGAAAGCGCGCCGTATAGGCCTGGGTTCCTTCCGTCGTTGCCCATGCGGGGATCATGGGGCCTCCCATCGCCTGGGGGCTTTTGGGGTTGAAGGGACAATCCTCGGCGGACTTCCTCCTCGGGCAGGGTTTTGGAGGTGGGCGAGGTCACCCCTGGCGGCCCCGCCCATCCCCCAAACAGCGAAATCATTCGAGGGCCCGCCGGAGCTCTGCGGCATGATCCCGCTCGTGGTTCCCGAGGTGATAAAACATCTGCTCCACCGTCATCATCGCCCCGATGGCGTGTTGCCCTTCGATATCCAGCTGCTCCTCGCTCAGGGAATCGAGAAGGTTAAGCAACGCCTGGCGGGAGGCTTCCAGATCCTTCAAGATGTCCTCCACTTTCTGGTTTTCCCGCTTCTGCACCTGGCGTTCGTTCCAGAGATCCAGGTTGAAGCCCTCCGGCATGTATCGCTCGCCGGCCAGGACCCGCTGGATACGGGACATCTGGCCGATCTCCGCAGCAGCCAGGTGGGCCAGCACCTGACGGGCCGTCCACTTCCCATGCTCACCCTGGACCGGTTTCTCCCAGTCGGCCTCCCGCAGCAGGGAGACGATCGCCAGCACCTCCGCTCGCGTTTGCTCCAGATGGCTTCGAATCGCCGCCTTGCGATCGCTCATGGACCCCTCCTTTTAAAGAAATGTTTCATGTTTCATGGGGTGTGAGGTTGCCGAAAGCGGCCCTGCCCACCCCCGAATCCCCACAAACGCAATAAGGCGCTACCGCCGACTCATCCGGCGTCTGCCCGCTAAAGGAGATTCCGGCTTCCGCGATGGCTCGGTGGCCATCCAGAGGAGCTCCGCCCCGAGCAGCAGTGTCCCGAACAGGAGGACCCATTCCCATCGCAACGCGCGCTGGAGGAAGAGCATGACGAGGGCGGAGGTCCAGAGCGCTCCCCATCCGCTGCGCCGCCACACCCGCTCCATCATCCGCTGGTGGCCTTCCTTCTCCAGCTCCGGAGCGCTGAAACGTCGATGAAGGAATTCCGTCGGAAACCAGAGCCCTCCCCAAGCCGCCAGCCCGATCCCAATGGCGACCAGCAGCCGGGCCGGCGGCTGGTCGGGATACAGGCGCCAGATCGTGAAAATCGTGAGCGCCCATCCCAGGGCGATGGCGCTCAGAGCAAACAGCGCATGGTTTTGTCGCGTCATGGACTCCTTTCGGTGAACCCGGATTGCCATCCCCGGAGGGAAAGATCTGGAGGGCAGTGGGGCCACCTCTGAGGACCCCACCGCCCCCCAGCCGCCTGGATCGGAGGATCGGCGAGTTCGTTCGGGGCCGGGTTTAGGCTCGCGATTCCTCCTCCACGTTCGAGATGGTTTCATAGATATGGGGTGGAGGGGAGACCGGCGCTTCCTGAATGCGTACCGCGCGGGCCAGCCAGCGTTCCGCTTCTAACAGACGCTCCTCATCGTTGGCTTGCACGGTGAAGATCGGCTCCCCGCGGCGTACGAAGGCCCCCACCTTTCGATGCACCAGGATCCCCACCGCGGGATCCACCGGTTCTCCTTTCTTCGTTCGCCCGGCGCCCAGGGCGACGGACGCCATGCCGACCTCGTAGGCTCGCACCTCCGCCAGATAGCCCTCCGCCGGGGCCGGGATCTCGCGGATCAGCCGGGCGCGCGGGAGCTGTTCGGGGTCCTCGATCGGACGGACATCCCCGCCCTGAGCGGCGACGAGGGCCCGGAATTTCTCCCAGGCAGCTCCGGAAGCGAGCGTGGCCTCCGCCAGCTGGCGGCCCTCCTCCAGATTCCCTGCTCGTCCTCCCAGCTGCAGCATGTGAGCGGCAATGGTCAGGCAGTGTTCCCGGAAGTCCGGAGGTCCGTCGCTGCGAAGGGTGGCGATGGCCTCTTTCACCTCCAGGGCGTTGCCCACCGCTTCTCCCAGCGGTTGATTCATATCCGAGATCACCGCCACCACACGCCGGCGCAGGGAGGCGCCGATGTCGACCATTTGTCGTGCGAGGGCGCGGGCCCGATCCATGGTTTTCATGAAAGCACCATTGCCGACCTTCACATCCAGGACGATGGCATCGGCCCCGGCGGCGATTTTCTTACTCAGAATTGAAGCAGCGATCAGGGGAATGCTGGGGACCGTTCCAGTGACATCCCGCAGGGCGTAGAATTTGCCATCGGCGGGGGCCAGATCCGCCGATTGCCCACAGAGGACCGCGCCGACCCGACGCAGCTGTTCCCGGAACTCCTCCACGGTGAGCTCCACCCGAAACCCTCGAATGGACTCCAGCTTATCGATGGTCCCCCCGGTGAAGGAGAGGCCGCGGCCGCTCATCTTGCCCACCGGGAGGCCAGCGGCGGCCACCAGCGGCACCACCACCAGGCTGACCTTATCTCCCACACCGCCGGTGGAGTGCTTATCCACCACCACCGAGGCGATGTCGTGGAGATCCAGCACCTGTCCCGAATAGGCCATCGCCAGGGTGAGATCCGCCGTCTCGCGGGGCGTCATGCCCTGGAAGTAAACTGCCATCAGGAAGGCAGCCGCCTGATAGTCCGGGATCTCTCCCCGAGTGAATCCCTCTACAAAGAACCGGATTTCCTCCGGGGTGAGCTCCCGTCCATCCCGCTTTTTCTCGATAATGTCCACAGCGCGCATGGGATGCCCTCGCAGGAACAGAATGGGATTCCCCTTTCAATCTTAACCCACGTTCTATCAGGGCGGATACGCGGGTACAAGGCCAGGGCGGGCACAAGGCCCGCCCCTACGAGAATTGTGGTTCATGCTCTCGTGGAGAGGCGACCCAACGGTTTGCTCCTACGCTTCCCGTTTGCCATCACCCGCGTTCATGTGCAGAATCAGCAGAGGAGCGGGAGCATAGCTCGGGGAGGCGAAGGGATGCGAGAGAGAAGGATTTACCTGCTGGATCCACGGCGGTATCGCCCGGAAGTCATCGCCGTGGCCTTTGCGAAAACCAGCCGTAGCCCGGAACCCTTTGATGTGATCGCGGAAAGCCTCAGCGAGGAGGGCGCCTCACAGTTCCATGAAAAATGGGTGGTCGGCTACGGCCATGCTTCGGTGGCTGAGCACGCCGTCCTTCATATCGCCTTCGAGAACATCTCCCGCCTGGCCGCCGAGGCCATCGAGGGGGTCCGGCTGGCTTCCTTTACCGAGAAATCCACCCGCTTTCAGATCCTGGACCGGGAATCTTTCTATGTGCCGCCGGAGATCGCCGCTTCCCCTTTCCGGGATGCTTACCGGGTGGTTGTCGAACAGCTCTTCGAGACCTATCACACCGCCCTGGAGCCCGTCAGACGGGTGGTGGAAGCATGGTTCCCGCGGCGTCCTGAGGAGAGCGAGAAGGCGTATCGCACCCGGTTGCGCATCCGGGCGATGGATGTCTGCCGGTATCTGCTGCCTACCGCCACCCTGACCAACATCGGGATGACGGTAAACGCCCGCGCCCTCGAGCATGGACTTCGCAAATGGCTCTCGCATCCCCTGGAGGAGGTCCGCGAGATCGCCCGCACGGTGAAAGCTGTGGCGCTTCAGGAGGTTCCCACCCTGCTCAAATATGCGGAGCCTAATGCCTATTTGCAAAACAGCGCAGCCCGGCTACAGGAGTGGGCGATAGCGCTCCCGGAGGACTCCATTCCTCTCGATGGGGTTCGCCTGGTGTCCTGGGATCCGGAGGCGGAGGCCCGTCTGATCGCCGCATGCCTGTATCGGTTCCGGGCGGTGAGCTTTGAGGCTGCCCTGGCCTGGGCGCGAGGGATCCGCCCGGAGGATCGGCGGAGGATCCTGGAGGATGCGCTGGGGGGTCGGAGCCCCTTCGATGTTCCGGTGCGGGAGCTGGAACACATCGTTTATACGTTCGATTGCCTGATGGATGAAGGGGCCTATTATGATCTCAAGCGCCATCGGATGATGACTCAGACCCCTCAGGCTCTGACCACCGCCTATGGTTATGCAATCCCGCGGGCCATGGAGGAAGCGGGGATGGGGGCGCGTTATCGGGCCGCGGTGGAGGCGGCGATGGCGCTGTGGGAGGCCATGCGCCCCACGGTTGGTGAGGCGGCGGCCTATGTGCTGCCGAACGCCGTCTACCGGCGCGTGTTGATGACCATGAACCTGCGGGAGGCCTATCATCTGTGCCGGCTGCGGGGCGGGCCCAATGGCCATTTCGCCTACCGCTATATCGCCATGCGGATCTACGAGGCCATCCGCGCCGTGCATCCCACGCTGGCGGCCTATATGGGGTGTGAGGATTATCCTTCCTCTGAGGAGATCGCCGCCCGGTTCGGTGGCGTCGCACATCGAAGGCAGATGCAAGCCGCGTGAACATCTCAACCAGGAGGCGCAGCGATGTCGGATCCACGCCTTCAAGCGCTGAAATACGTGGAGCGAAACCGGTCTCGGTTCCTGGAGGAGCTAAAGGATTTCCTTCAGATCCCTTCGGTCTCCACGGATCCGGCCCATTCAGCCGATATCCGGCGCGCCGCGGAATGGGTGGCGGATCGACTACGGAAGGCCGGGGCGGAACGAGTGGAGGTCCTTCCCACCGAAGGCCACCCGGTGGTGTACGGCGAGGCCCATGCGAATCGGCCGGAGGCCCCCACGGTGCTGGTCTACGGCCATTATGATGTGCAGCCCCCGGATCCCCTGGACCTCTGGGAAAGCGGTCCGTTCGAGCCGACGGTGCGGGGCGAGAACCTTTATGCCCGCGGCGCTTCGGACATGAAGGGCCAGGTGATGGCTTCCATCGCCGCTTTCGAGGCCCTGGTTCAGGCCGGCCCTCTTCCTGTTCGTGTGAAGTTCCTGATTGAGGGGGAAGAGGAGATCGGCTCTCCCAGCCTGCCGGCCTTCATCGAGCGGAACCGGGAACGCCTGCGGTGCACAGTCTCCCTGAACCCTGACGCCGGGATGATTGCCCCGGATCGGCCAACGATTACCTACGGGCTGCGAGGCCTGGCCTACTTTGAGCTCCGGGTCTACGGGCCTGCCCACGATCTGCACTCCGGGCTCTACGGCGGCGTGGTGCACAACCCGGCCCAGGCCCTTTGCGAGCTCGTCGCCGGCATGCATGACGCGGAAGGCCGGGTGACCCTCCCGGGGTTCTACGACCGGGTGCGCCCTCTAACGGACGAGGAACGGGCGGAGCTGGCCCGGCTGCCGATGGATGAGCGCTTCTATCTGGAGCTGACGGGCGCGCCGGCCCTGTGGGGGGAGGCCGGATATACCCCCATCGAGCGCATCGGGGCGCGGCCCACGCTGGAGGTCAACGGGCTCCTCGCCGGGTTCACCGGCCCCGGGGCGAAGACGGTGCTGCCGGCTTATGCGATGGCCAAGATCTCCATGCGGCTGGTCCCGGATCAGGACCCGGAGGAAGTTTATCAGCAGCTGCTCCGCTATCTGGAGGCGCATGCCCCGAAGACGGTGCGCTGGGAGGTCATCCGCATGGCCGGGGTGCGGGCCTCGCTGACCGACCGGAACCATCC
>JAUQQB010000020.1 GCA_030550075.1 Chloroflexota bacterium
AGCTGGTCTCCACCGTCGGGGTGGGTGTGATCGCCGCGGGGGTGGCCAAGGCGGGGGCCGATATCATCCTCATCAGCGGGCACGCCGGAGGGACTGGCGCCTCGCCATGGTCTTCCATCAAGAACGCAGGGATGCCGTGGGAAGTGGGACTGGCGGAAGCCCACCGGATGCTGGTGACCTGTGGGTTGCGGGATCGCGTGCGGCTGCGGGTGGACGGAGGGTTCCGCACCGGCCGGGATGTGGTGATCGCCGCCCTGTTAGGGGCCGATGAATTCTCCTTTGGGACAGTCCCCCTCATCACCCTGGGATGTGTGATGGCCCGGGTGTGCCATCAGAACACCTGTCCCACCGGCGTCGCCACCCAGGACCCGGAGCGGCGGGCGAAGTTCGCCGGCCGACCGGAACATGTGATGGCCTACTTCTGGATGGTCGCCCACGAGGTCCGGGAGATCCTGGCGGCCATGGGTTATCGCCGCCTGAGGGATCTCATCGGGCGGACCGATCTGCTGGAAGCGCTGGACGATTCCGTGGATTGGGAAGCCGTGCTTCGCCCGGCCGTATCGCCTTCTGCAGTTCCCGCGGTCCCCCGGGTCTGGTCCTTCGCCCTGAACGATCAGATTGTCCGGGACGCCATCCACTCTCTGATGGAAGGCCGCCCAGCACGTGGGATTTACCGGATCCGAAACATCGATCGCACCGTGGGAGCGCGGCTGGCGGGGGAGATCGCCCGACGCTATCACGAAGTCGGTTTGCCGGAAAGAACGATCACTCTGATGTTCATCGGAGAGGCTGGTCAGAGTTTCGGGGCCTTTGCCCATCGGGGCATGCAACTGATCCTGATTGGCGCCGCCAACGATGGCGTGGGCAAAGGTCTCAGCGGGGGCGAGATCATCATCCGCCCGCCCCATGACCTGCGGGATCCCTCGCCGGTGCTGATCGGCAACGCTGCGCTCTATGGCGCCACCGGCGGTTGGCTCTTCGTGGCCGGCCGGGCGGGGGATCGCTTCGCCGTGCGCAACAGCGGGGCGTGGGCGGTGGTGGAAGGCGTAGGCGATCACGGCTGCGAGTACATGACCGGCGGGGGTGTGGTGATCCTGGGCCCGGTGGGTGAGAATCTCGGCGCCGGGATGACCGGCGGGGTGGCCTACGTCCTGGATGAGCGAGGGGAACTGGAGCGACGCTACAATCCACAACTCGTTCGCATCGATCCGGTGGAGAGCCCGACCGAGATGGCCTTCCTGCAAAGCATTCTGGAACGGCACCTGCAGCTCACCGAGAGCCCGCGGGCCCGGGCGCTGTTAGAACGCTGGCCGGAAGCGCAGGTTTGCTTCCGCCGCGTGCTACCGAAAGGCCTGGCTGGCCCATACCTTCCGCTATCTGAAGTTTTCGCCACGGACTCCTTTGAGCTCCCTTCCACTGAGATCCTCTCTCGTATTACAGTGCTGCGCTGAATTCGGGTAGAGGCAGGGAAATTGGGGGTCTGGGGGCACGCCCCCAAACCCCCAATGCCCAGCTTCTATGGCCCCTGTTCTGGCCCCTTCCGGAGGCTCCAATCCGAATCTGATCCTTCCACGTATCAATGATTGAGTCGTGGGGAGGATCGGATTCCCATGCTGGAAATCCGGGAAAAGCAAAAACCGCATCTTGGCTTCCAGGCACCTTCCCACTCCTGGCCTCAACTCGAGTGGGCAATCCTGAGGACGCTGGTCTATGCGGATCTCTTTGACTATCCCTTGATCCTCCCCGAGATCCATCGTTACCTGATTGCCGTCCCGGCCCCCCTATTTGAGGTGAACCAATCCCTTCGTCGAAGCCCGTGGCTGGCGGATCGCATCGCGGAGCGGCGAGGGCTGTGGATGCTCCGCGGACGAGAACACCTGAGCGAGCTCCGGCCCCAACGCGCCGCGGCCGCCGCCCGATTGTGGCCGCATGCGCTTCGATACGGCCGGATCCTGGCCGCTTTCCCCTATGTGCGCATGGTGGCCGTTACCGGGGCGCTGGCGGTGGACAACGTGGAGGACGGCGACGATATCGATTACCTGATCGTGACTGCGACCGGGCGCCTCTGGCTTTGCCGGGCTATGGTCATCGGGCTGGTCCGCTGGGCCGCCCGAGCGGGCATTGCCCTGTGCCCGAATTATTTCCTGTCTGAACGCGCTCTGGCCCTCGAGGACCGGAACCTTTTCACCGCCCATGAACTGGCGCAGATGATCCCCATTGCCGGCGAGCGGATTTATTGGCGCATGCGCGCCCTCAACGCGTGGACCATCCGGTTCCTCCCGAACGCCGGTGGGCCGCCGTGGAAGATCGAGCTAACCTCCGCTTCCTGGCGATGGATAACCGCGGGCCTGGAAGCGTTAGGCCACACGCCCCTCGGGGCCTGGCTGGAGGCCTGGGAGATGCGGCGGAAGATTCGCAGGTTCAATGCCCGTCCGGGAGGCGAAACCCGCTTCGATCCCGATCACTGCCAGGGCCACTTTAACGGCCACGGCCAGCGCACCCTGGCCGCTTTCGCGGAACGACTCCGTTGTTACCTGGAGTAAGGAGGCTCATTCCTATGCGCCCGGATATCACGCTGGTTCATCCGCTGTTTATCGCCAAAGACCCGGTGGAGCGCCGGCTCATGACTCCCTACTTCCCCCTGGGCCTGATGTATCTGGCCGCCGTCCTGCGGCAGCGGGGCTATCGCGTGGAGCTGTTCGATTGCACATTCCGACAGGATTACACGGAATTTGAGGGTTACATGCGCCGGAAGCGCCCACCGGTAGTCGGGATCACTTCGCTGATGACCATCCGACGCCACGCGCTCATCCTGGCGGAGATCGCTCACTGCTATGGCGCCACGGTGATCATGGGCGGGCCGGATCCGACCGGCCTGCCGGAGCGCTACCTCGGCTATCGAGGAAGCCAGGGGGAGTTCCCGGTGGATATCGTGGTCTTCGATGAAGGGGAGCTGACCATCCAGGAGCTGGCGGATCACCTCTTCGGCCAGCCGGAGGCCCCCCAGGATTTGCGGGAGATCGCCGGGCTGCGGCTGCGGGGGGCCGACGGGCGGGTGATCGCCACCTCGCCCCGGCCTTTCATCACGGATCTCGACGCCCTCCCCTTCCCCGCCCGGGATCTGGTGGATATGGAGGACTACCGGCGAGCCTGGCGGAAGGCTCATGGCTACTGGCCCCTCTCCATCATCAACACTCGCGGGTGCCCTTATGCCTGCACCTGGTGTCAGAAGGCGGTCTTTGGACGAACCCACCGGGCGCGCTCCCCGGCGAACTCCGCAGAAGAGATGCGCCATCTGAAGGAAACCTATCAGCCGGATTTCCTGCGAGTGGTGGATGATATCACGGGGGTGGATCGGAAGTGGGTTCTGCGATGGCGCGATGAAGTGCTGGCCCGTGATGCGGTGATCCCCTTCGAATGCCTCACCCGGGTGAATCTGGCCACAGAAGAGATGCTTGCCGCCTTGAAGGAGATGGGCTGCCGTCGGATTTACTTCGGGGCGGAATCGGGTTCCCAGAAGGTCCTTAACGCGATGAAGAAAGGGACCAAAGTCCAGCAGATCTATGAAGCGGCCGCGCATTGCAAGCGCCTGGGGATCGAAACGTATTTCTTTATGATGGTGGGCTATCCCGGAGAGGAGCTCGAGGATCTGGAGCTGTCCGTGCGCCTGCTGCGCGAAACCCTCCCGGATCGCTTCAGCACCACGATCGCCTATCCGCTCCCCGGAACGCCGTTCTACGAGCAGGTCCGCGACCGTTTGATGTTCGACTCCGAGTGGAACATCGACTGGGACTACACCGCTCAGAACCGCCTGTTGTTCCGCCGAGAGAAGTATGACACCCGTTTTTATCGCTGGGTGATCCGTTGGTTTCAGAAAGAGTGGGAAGAGGCCCGCCTTCAGGCCGGGTGGCGGCCGCCAGGGCTTCGGCGCCTGCGGGTTCGCATCGGGCTATGGGTCACCCGCTGGATGGTCCGCCTCCTGGCCCGATGGCCGAGCCCGCCCCTGGTTCGCTTTCACCCGGCGGAGGGACGGTAAAGGCGACGGATGGCTGAAGGAGACATGGAATGGAGATCCGTTACGCCACGATCGTTGAGGGTTTCGACCGGATCGCTTCGACCTACGATGAGCGATATAGCGCCTCCGCCAATCCCATAAAAGCCTGGATGCGCGCGGAGAGCCTGCGAATCCTCCAGCGCGTTCTTCCTCCCAAAGGATGGGTGCTGGAGATCGGGTGCGGGACGGGGGAGGAGACCATGGCCCTGGTCCGGGCCGGCTACCGGGTGCTGGCCACCGACATCTCCCCCCGGATGCTTCATTGCGCCCGCGCCAGGATGGCATCCGCGGGTCTGGAGGATCGCGTCACCTTCGTGGCGATCCCGGCAGGCGATCTGGCGGCCTTACGACCGCCGGAGCCCTTCGATGGCGCCTATGCGGGGTTCGGGCCCCTCAATTGTGAGCCACACCTGACCGGGCTTGCTCGAGCCCTTGCGGATCTTCTTCGGCCAGGGGCACCTCTCGTGATCTCCGTAGTGAACGCGTGGTGTCTCTTCGAGGCTCTTCAACATCTCGCTCATGGACGAATCCGGGCTTTCCTTCAAGGCCGCGGGAATGGCTGGAGGCTCATCGCCATGCCCGGTCCGGATGGGAAGCAGGTCGCGATCCCCACACGGCCCCTCTCGACCGGTGTCCTTCGAGGGGCCTTTTGTCCATTCTTCCGCATCGAGCATGTCATGGCCTTCCCGTTACTGTTGCCCCCGCCTCCCGCAGCGGATCTCTTCCGCCGGCATGCCGCCTGGTTCGGTGGCCTGGAGCTCCTCGATCGCATTCTACGCGCTCGATGGCCCTGGCGGGAATGGGGCGATCATGTCTTGATGATCCTGCGCCGCCGATGAGCCCTCGCACCATCCTTCAGACCGATGGCCTGATCCACGATGCGCCGTCCCTGGTGGATCTGGATGGGGACGGTGAGCTGGAGATCCTGGTCGCGGCGGAGGCACTTTACGCTCTTCGCCCGGACGGCCGCTGGCTCCCCGGGTTCCCCTTCTACGCTCGCGCGGCCTTCGCCTCCTCCCCGGCCGCTGGTGATTTGAACGGGGATGGGCGGCCGGAGCTCATCATTGGGTGCGATGATGATCACGTCTACGCCCTGGATGCGCAGGGGCGTGTGCTCCCCGGATGGCCTCGCCGAACCGGGGGAGACGTCTACGGCCGCCCGACCCTGGCTGACCTGGATGGCGACGGGCATCTGGAGGTGATCATCGGTTCCGACGATGGGCGGGTTTACGCATGGCGGGCCGATGGCACTTCGTTGTCCGGATGGCCCCGGGAAACCGGCGGCTTCGTCTCCGCTTCCCCTGTCGTCGCCGATCTCGATCGGGATGGGGAGCCCGAAGTGGTAGTGGGCTCCTGGGGCGGTTTCGTCTACGTCTGGAAGCGGGACGGATCCTTCCTTCCTGGCTGGCCCCAACCGACCGGTTATTTCGTATGGTCAACGCCCGTCGTTGAGGACCTCGATGGAGATGGGCATCCGGAAGTAGTGGCCGTTTCCGACCAAGTGTTTCTCTGGCGGTGGAATGGGACCCGCTTCCTGGGATGGCCCCAACCCCTTCGGTCGTTCGCAGTCGCTTCAGCCCTCCTTACGGATCTGGATGAAGAGGGTCGGAAGGAAATCATCGTGGCTGCCGATCGACTATATGGCTGGCGGCTGGATGGAACGCCGCTGCCTGGCTTCCCTGTGGATTTGAGGACGTTTCTCTGGGCGAAACCGGAAATCGTGGATCTGAACGGAGATGGACAGCGAGAGCTCCTGATGGGGGGATGGGATGGAATGCTATATGTCCTTCAGCGGGATGGCGCGCTTCTGGGCGCCTTCCCCATCGGCGCTCCGATCTTCGCCGCGCCCGCGATTCATCAAGGGAAAGGCAGCCCGGAGATCCTGATCGGCGCATGGGATGGCCGGCTGTATCGGCTCACGCTGGACGACCTGCAACCGATGCTGATGGGTTCAACAGCAAGGCCATGGGTGCCATGGCCGTGGGCGCGTCTTCAAGGGCCTTTGATCCTCCCGGCAGACACGCCGGTTTTCGTGGTGGTGGATGATGCCTGCGCATCTCGTGGGATCCTCTTTTATCAACGGGAAGAAGATCCGATCGCTCATCCGATTCCCCTGGTGATCCATGATGGCTGGCCGGTCGGACTGCTCCCGCCCTTCCCGGCTGGGAGCCGGGGGACGCTTTGGGCAACCCGGAAGCCAGAGTGGGATCCCATCGGGAAGCCCGTAGAATTTCGCGCAAATGCGCATGGGTCGGCTCTCTGGCGGCGATGGCGTCGGAGGATCCGTCGGAGGTGGCCATGGATCTGGCGGTGATCACCCCCTTCCCTCCTCGTCTGACTGGCATCGGTCAGTATGGCATGCATCTATGCCAGGCGATGGCTCAGAGCGGCCAGTTCGATCGCATCACAGTGCTAACGGAAGATGCCCGTGGAGAATCCGGCATCACGCGGCCGGGGTTGGAGATCCAGCGGATCTGGCGTTACGGACACCCTGCCCTGGGCTTCCAAATCCTGTGGGGGCTAGAGCGCATCGGATCCCAAAAGGTCTGGGTGAACTTCGGCTTCAGCGCCTTTGGGCCTTCCCCGGTCGCCCTCCTTTCCGTTCTGATCGGGTTGACCCTCGCAGCGCGTCGAGGCTTTGCGTTGCTCATCACTCTGCACGAAACCCATGTGATCCGTCAGGCGGGGATCGAAACCGTATGGGGCTTTGCCCTCTCGCCGATCCTTTACGGCCTGACTCGATGGCTTGCCCGTCTCGGCGCCATCGCCGCTCCGCTGCAAGTGGATGTCGAATGGTTGCGGTCCCATCTCCCGGAGGCAACGATTGTCCATCTGCCTCTTGGAAGCTTTTATCCGCCCCAGGCATTGCCGGAGCCGGAGATCCCCCACTTGCTCTTCTTCGGCAGTCTGGCACCTTACAAAGGGCTCACGTTCCTTATAGAGGCTTTCCATCAGCTCCATTCGGATCATCCGGATCTGATCCTGGAGATTGCAGGGGCGGAACATCCGCGATTCCCAGGCTACGCTCAGCGTCTTCGGGCCGCTTGCGCCTCCCATCCCGGTATCCGCTGGACCGGGCCGGTTTCCGAAGAAGATGTGGAGCCGCTGTTCGCCCGAAGCCTTCTGGTCCTCCTGCCCTATCAGCAAGCGACGGGGCCCTCCAGCGTGATGTATCGAGCGGCAGCATGGGGTCGGCCGATGGTGGCCAGCGATATCCCGGCGCTGCGAACCACCGCGGCGGAAGCCGCTCTGATCGTCAACTGGGCTCCCCCTGGCGACCCTGTAGCCCTCGCTCAGGCCATCAAGCCCTTGATCCGATGCCCCGATCTTCGGAAGCAGCAGGCCCAGCCCAACCTTCAAGCCATCGCTGCTTGCACCATGCCCCACATCGCGGATGCTTATGTGCGGATTTTGAAGACGCTTTCCGCACCATCCATCCCTTTGGCTTCGCCCCTGACCATGAGCGCATCCCGCCTGTATCACTGATCGCTCCCTTTGGGGGAATGCCCAATGGATGCTCCGCTTCCCTTCGTCCATAACTTTCAGCGCGCTCATCCACAGTGGAAATGCAAGACGAAGCCTTCCTCCTGGAAATTGGCGGCCTTTGCCCTGGCGGTTGCATGGCCGCTGGTCGCCTCAGCCCGTTATCGCCGTTCCTATGACGCATGGATCCACATGTTCTTCGCGGATCACTATCGGCAAGGATGGTGGGATCTGTGGGAACCCCGCTGGTATGGCGGCTTCCCGGTCGTCGCCTATCCTCCGCTGGTTCATCAGCTGATCGCTTTCTTCTCGTTTCCCGCCGGGGTGGAAGCCGCATGGGCGCTGGTGCTTCTTTCCACGCTGGTTGCGCTTCCCCTGGCCTTCCGAGCGTTCGCCCAGCACATCATCAGGCCACAGGCGGCTCAGCGCGCCGCATTCCTGATCCCTCTGCTTCCTTCCATCCACCTCGCCGCTCACACCTTCGGACAGCTGCCCACCCTGTTCGGCCTGATGGCGGCGCTGTGGGGGTTGGCGGATCTGGCGGATTTTCTAAAGAGTGGCCGCAGGATGAAGGGGCTTCGTGCGGCCCTTTGGATGGCCGTAGCCGCTGCCGCCCATCACGGGACGCTGCTCCTTCTTCCATGGGCGGTTGCAGCCATCAGTCTCCAGCAGGTCTGGGGCGCGCGCGCATCCGGTGTAGACCTCCTGCGCCGGCTGATCCCCTGGGGCCTCAGCACCCTTTTAGGGATTGGGGGCGTGATCTGGCCCTTTTGGGAGTGGGGGCTTTCCCAAACCATGCAACACCCGATTGATCACGCCTCCCGCCATTCATTTCTCCATGACCCGCAGGCGATGGAACTGTTCTTCTGGCCCATGTATGGGCCGCTCCTCCTGGCCATCCCCGCCTGTTTGCCCGGCTTCCTCCGCCGACGGCGTCGGGCCATCGGGGGGCTGTTCGTCTTCTGTTTTGTGATGGGGTTGGGGGGGACCACGCCGCTGCCGCGATGGCTGTATGGGTCAGGCTGGGAGTGGCTGACCTATGATCGTTTCGCTCTATGGGCCACCGTGACGCTGAGCCCCTTCGTGGGTGCATGGATGCTGGTCACGGAACGGCGGGTTCCCTATGGAAAGCTGGTCCGCATGGGAGGCGTTCTCGCCATGGCCCTCACGGCGCTCTATGCGGGGCAGTTGGCTTCCCTGAAGCCCACCCAACCCCCGCTCCTCGATCTTCGGCCGTTGATCGCCTTCCTGGAGCAAGAGGATGTCCGCCCCTGGCGCTATGTGACCTTCGGATTCGGCGATCAGATGGCCCGGCTTTCTCTCCACACTCGAGCCGAAACTATGGATGGAAGTTATCACACCGCTCGACCATGGCCCATGCTGCGGGAGAGCGGCCTGGGAAGCCTGGATACCGCTTACTGGTTGCCGGATGGAATGGAACGACTGGAAAGGCTGCTGGGATGGCTGGGGGACATGGGGGTGCGATGGGCCTTCGTTAACCATCCGGCCTATGTTCCCCTCCTGGTTCGCCATGGCTGGCGTCTTCAGCGCGTCCTCGCCAACGGCGTGGAGGCCTGGGAAAACCCGGGCGCGCGGACGCCGGAGCCTAGCCCCAGGCCGCCGGCCCATCCCCTGGCCGCGGCGTCGTGGGGCCTGTTGCCCGGGCTCAGTCTGATCGGGGCGATGAGTTGCCCGGCGCTCAAGCGCCGGGCTGAATTTGCGTAAGCCCCCTGCGGGGGCTGAAAATCCCCCGGACGGGAGGCTTCGATGAGCCCGAAGCCGGATATCGGAGCCCGGACGATGAGTTGCTCCAAGGGGCGGAGCAAAGATGTCTAACCATGCGCGTCGCCTGATCGCGATTTTCCTGGAAGGGATCCACACCGGAGCCATCGGGCTGCTCCCGGTGGTGATCGGGATATGGGTTTATATTCCACTGCTCCGCCTTTCCTACCCGCCGGTTTACTTCACTTACTCCAGCATCCTGCTGTTTGGCAGCGACCTCCTGATCCTGCTCGCCCTCGGCGCGGAGCTGGGCCTCCGTGCTCTGACCGGGACGTTCCGGATTCAGCGCCCGCGCGGAGGGATCCTGGGCCTCCTGGGGCTGGCCGCCTGGGCGATCCTCAGCGCCGCATGGTCTATCGAGCCGCGTCTCTCCGCCGCCTTCGGCTTCCATCTCCTCGGACTCATCGGGGTGATCCTTTCCCTCCGCGGACGGTCCCAAGCATGGCGGGCGTTCTCCCTCGGATGCATGGCCGGCATTCTGCTCCAGAGCTCCATCGCGGCGGTAGAAGTCCTCACCCAATCCACCGCCTTCCTGGAACCCCTCCGGCTGGAGTGGCCGGGCCGGCTGGATCCCTCGATCCGCGGGGCGGCCGTGATCGAACTCCCGGGGGGTCCGCGGTGGCTGCGGGCCTATGGGACGTTACCCCACCCGAATCTGCTGGGGTTGTATCTGGTGGGAATGATGGCGGGGCCGGCCGCGTGGAGTCTTCGACAGAGCCAGTGGGCCCTGATCGGGCAGCTCGGTTTCGGGCTGGCCGCCTTCGGGTTAGGGCTTAGCTTTTCCCGAGCCGCATGGCTGGGATTCGGAGCGGGCCTCCTCTGGCTGCTTCGCACACCCCATCTCCCTCTCCAGCACCGGGCGCTCCTTCCTCTGATCGGAGCCGCCGGGTTGCTCCTCAGTATAGGGCTCTTCCCTACCGCGACGGCGATCCGTCTCACCGGGGGTGGAAGTCCCCTGGAGGCCCGCTCGATCAAGGAGCGACAATGGTTGATGGAACAGGCTTTACATCAGATACGGGCCCATCTTCTCCTGGGAACCGGCGCAGGAACCTTCCCTCTCGTCCTGCGAGAGGGGCTTCCCTCCGGCTATCGGGCGGAGCCCGTCCATCAAGTGGGGATGCTGATGATAGCTGAACTGGGGCTCCCCGGCATCCTGCTGGGGCTGGGGGCCCTCTGGGCCTGCCTAGGCGAACGGCGTCGGAAGGAAGATCCGGAAGCCAGGGCCCTGGAGGCATCTCTGATCGGCCTGGTGGTCCTCAGTATGCTGGATCATCCCCTCTGGACCCTGGCCCCAGCCCGGACGCTGGCCGGAGCCCTCCTGGGAGCATGGCTGGGAAGGCAAGGAACGGAGGAGCCGATGGATCCCCTCGGCCTCTCTGGGGAAAGGTCCGGCGTGTAAGCTCGGGCGGAAAAGGCGGTGGACCTCGTGTTCCCTTTCATCCCTTCTTCGCCTCTCGCGGGGTGGGAAGAGAGGGATCCCGAAACGCCTGCAGGAAGAGAATGCTCATCCCCCATGTGGATCCCAGCATCGCCATAGCGGCGCCCATTCCACCCCACAGCGGGATCCATAACCCATTCAGAACGAGATTCAGCGAGGTCCCGACAAGAAATGCCCGGAACAGGCGATCGGATCGTCCCTGCGCAATCCAGAGGGCCGACCCCAGGCTGGAAAGAAAGGCGGGCGGCCAGACCCAGGCCAATCCTCGCACCATGGGGATCGCAGGTTGATAAGTGGACCCAAAGGGCAGGCGGATCAATGGATCTGCCAGAAGGGTCAGGCCCAGCGCAGAAAAAATGGCCAGACTGAGGACGATCCGCAAAAGCCGACGGGCCCTTCGCTCTGGATAGACCTCCGTGGCCAGACGAGGAAGGATCGCGGTGAACAGGGCGTTGCTCAGCAGCAGGCCGGCCTCATAGAAGCGATAAGCCAGGCCGTAAAAGCCCGCCTCTACCGGCCCCCGCAGCATCAACAACATTAGACTATCGGCCCGAGCGTAAAGGGCGCCGACGATCCCAAAGCCCAGCATGCGGAGCCCCTCCCGCAATGCCCCCGGGGCCCAGGTCGGCTCCTTAGTGGATCGCCATCGCAGAGGGGCGCTGAACTGATCCGCCATCCGACGCAATCCGATGCCATCTAACAGGATCGCGCCTGTAAACCCCAGCCACAACGCCGTCCATCCATATCGAGCGGCCAGCGTCATGACCGTTAGGCCCACTGTCCGCGTGAAGAACAGCACCCCCGCGGCCCGCTCCAGGCGGCCGGCCGCCGTCAGGCGTGTTCCCTGCCAAGCAAGCCATGCCATGGGCAGCAGCAACGTTGTCAAAAAGGGAAGATCTCCCCGGATCGCTGCCGGGATATGACCCGTAAAGGAGAGGACGGCTGCTCCGGCGAGGACCAACAGGATCCATCCGAACTGGATCAGGAGACAGGTGCGGACGCGAGGGCGATCGTCGCGGGCCAGATCGCGCACCATTAAGGAGGATAAGCCGCTGCTCCCGGACTGGTGCGTTAGAAGGAGCCAGGACTGGAGGACGGTGAACCGTCCGAAATCCTCCGGCCCCAGCCACCAGGCCAGTAAAAGGGATTGAAGGAACCCCAGGACCCGTGACCACGCCTGGGCTGCTCCCCAGAGGGCGGATTGCACCCACATGCGTCCTGCAGGATGCAAATCCTCGCCGGGCTGAGCAGGGGACTGGAGGGGTAGAAGCTGGGAATCTGCAGTCCCTGTCCTTTCCAAAACGATTTTCTCCAGAGGGAATCAGGGGCTAAATGGGGCAATTCCTCCATCCGTCCTTCGGACTGCTGCGGTTTTAGGGGATGGAGGGCGCGCCTTCGGGATCCTCTCCATACCCTAATATTCCCCCTATGTTTCGAGGACGGACGGGGCCGCCCTCGGCAGCCCGTCCGTCCTCAAAATTTCCAGGATAGAGGGATTGCCTCAACACTACCTGGAGGCACCACTGAACAGATACCCGGCGAAACGGTCCAGCATTGAGACGCCGCGTACCTCGTTCTCCAGGAGCGGCGTTATCCCTCGCACCAGCCCATCGAAGAGCACCTCGATCTCCTGGAGATAACGCCCCTGCATCTCGATGCGGTTGCGGACGAAATCCGGCGTGTCCTCACCCAGGAACGCGCGGTCGATCAACCCGTTGACGATCACGCCCCCCACCGGGATGCCGAAATCGTGGAACCAGTTGATGAAACGACGGATCACTGCGATGGGCAATGCCTCGGGCAGAGTCACAAAGAAGAAGGCTGTGAGCTCCGGGTCGGTGATCAGCCGGCGGGCCCGCTCCATGCGGTCGCGGAAGCTGATCAGGTAATCCATCAGGGGATCTGGCTCTTCCTTCTTTGTGAAGGAAAGGAGCTTGCGAAGGGCCTGAGCTTCCTGACGGGATTTGATCATCTTGTTCACCCAGAGGGCGTAGACCTTGGACATGCCGAGGAGCCGGCGGGCGTTAGCCGTAGGGGCGGTGTCGAAGACGTAGACTTCATATTCGTCCCGGAACATCAGGTCGATCATATTCTCGAACATCGCCGACTCCTCGAAGGCCGGGTTCATGGTGGCCGATTCCACGAACTCATCGGCCCGCGTGGAGATCTCGGCGAACTTCAAGAACCACTGGATCTTCTCCCGGATCTCCCGCTTGGAGCGCTCAATGGTGTCCTTCGTGTCGATCTCATAGGCCCACAGGTTGGAGACCCCCGCCACCGGCGTCGCCTTCCCGAACACATTCTGGTCCAGCAGGCCCGATAGGCTGTGGACCGGGTTGGTAGAGGCGAGGAGGGTGCGCCGGCCCTGCCGGGCGAACCAGAGGGCTGTGGCTCCGGCCATCACCGTCTTCCCAACCCCGCCCTTCCCGCCGAAGAACACATACTTCAAGCGGGGGTGCTCCCGCAGGAAATCGATCATCGTCTTCTCTATCCGGATCATTCCCTATCCCTCCCCGAAAGGATCGATTTCAGGCCGCCCCGTTTCCGAAGAGCAGATCTGCCACACGGGCGATCATATCCAGACCGGTCACATCCCGTTCCAGCTCAGGGACGTAGGCCAGGACCTGGTTGCCGAAGCGGGCGCGGATTTCCTCCAGATGCCGGCGTTGCATCTCGATACGGTTACGCAGATACTCCGGGATGTTCTGGCCCAGCAGCTCCGCGGGGAGCACGCGGTTCACGACATAACCGGAGATCGGCACGTCAAACCGGCGGAACAGCTCGGCCGCCTTGAGGGTGTCCAGGATCACCAGTTCCTCAGGGATGAGGACGAAGAAGAAGGCCGTCTTCCGGCTATCCGTGAGGATGCTGGAGGACATATTGATGCGCTGCCGGATATACTGGAGCTCGTCCAGGATGCGATCTTCCTCGGTTTGCTTGCGGCGGATGCGGGCCACCATCTCCTCATATTCCCGCATCTCCTCCCGCAGCTTCGTGATCTTGGTGATCCATTCATCGTAGACCTTGGCCATGCTCAGGTAATAAAGGGCATGCCCCAGGGGGACGAGGTCGTAAATATAGTAGTCGTAGTGGCCCTCAACCACGATATCCACCACGGCGTCAAAGATCGCGCTCTCTTCCATTGCCGGCTCGGCCGAGGCGGCCTGGATGTAATCCTCAATCTCTTGAGGCACCTCATCCAGGCCATACATGTCCATAATCCTGCGACGGATCTCCTCCTGATACTCCCTGATCCGGCGATCGGCGTCGATCTCCTGGGCCCAGAGGTTCGACATGATCTCCACTGGGCCTTTACCGAAAATGTCTCGCTGGAAGATGTCTGAAAGGCTAGCCTGGGGATCCACCGAGAAGACCAGAACCTTGTAGCCCTGCTCGGCTAGCCAGTAGGCAGTGGCCGCCGAGAAGGTCGTCTTCCCCAACCCGCCCTTGCCGCCGAACATGATGTAGCGGCGCTCAGGGTTCTCCCGGATTAATTGAGCCAGCGCGGTCGCCATTCCCATTTCACCTCAAAAGATTTTTGAAAAGGCCAGGAAGCCAAGCCATCCCTTCGTTTCCTGTGCCAGCGGGAAGGGGTGGGCGGGATGACCTCGGATAGACCCGCCCACCGCCAAAATCCCCTTCGGATGAGGGAGTCAGCAAGCCCGCCCCAAAGTTTAGTTAGAACATCGCGTCAGCGACATCCCGCTCCCGCAGCATGCGGCGCTTCCAGGTGCTGATCTGGGGCACCACATAGGGCAGAATGCGCAGGCTGTAATAGGGCGGCAGGATGGGGACACCGATGAGATCGCCCATTGTAATCAGGATGAACAGATGCTCCATGCTCGCCCGGGTGCGGAGCGCGTAGCGGGCCATGTCATGGGCCGCCATGCCATACGTTAACTCCTGAACAAAATTCACCACCCGGCGCACCAGGCTTTCCCGTGGCTTCTGCTCTGTCATAGCGTCTGCCCTCCCACCAGGATGAACATCCAAAGTCCAGTTTACAGCCCATGCAGATGATACTCATGCTCATCGATAAACTCGCGTTCCCTCAGCACGCGGCGCTTCCAGGTGCTGAGGACAGGGACCACATAGGGCAACAGGCGCAGGCTGTAATAGGGCGGCATGATGGGGAGACCGATAAGGTCGCCAAAGAGGGCGGCGATGAAGAGGTTCTCCGTGGCGGCCCGCATCTCCAAGAGATGTTGAACGACGTCATAGGCGGCGAACCCATAAAAGAACTCTCGTAATGCCTGACGCCAGGCCCGCCATTGTTCCCTAAGGCGCGCCCGTAGAAGGAGCATATCCCTGCCCCAGAGACAGTTTGCCTACAATTATACAAAAATCAAGGCTCATGAGCCAGGGTGCCGGCAGTGCCTCGCCCGCAGCGGATCATGGGGAGTCACCGGTATGGCGCTTCTCCCTTCCCCGAGAATCCTTGGGCCTCAGGGAATGCTGGGGATCTTCCTGATTCTGACCACGGTAGGGATCGCGACCCGCCCTCATTCCTAACTGGACTTCCGGCTTCCCCCCAACTATTCCTTCATGGCCCAGGGAACCATGAAAGCGTGACAGGTTGAGTTCTCTAATGGCGCCGGATGTGGTATAAATGGTGCAGAGCAACCTCAGCGGGGTTTACGCTGCTGGCTCCTTCTCAGAAAGATGTAGGACTTACGCAGTTCGTTTCCCATGGGGGCTTT
>JAUQQB010000427.1 GCA_030550075.1 Chloroflexota bacterium
GCCCCCAAAGCCCCCAGGGGAAACGAACTGCGTAAGTCCTATAAGGTGATACAGGTCTCCCGACCTGCGCGACCTTTCCGGTGAAGCCGCGCGGTTGCCGGTTACCCTGCGCTCGCCGGGTCGGGCAGCGGGTCCTTGAGGCGTTCCAGCACCTCGTTCATCATCACCGCGATGAGTTGTGCCGTTTGGTGGGCCGGAAGGCCCAGAAACGATGATGGCGGGTGGCCATTAACCGACGGACGAGGCCCATCGTCGCCTTCGTCATCGGGGATCGAAGGAAAGCGACCGGTCGAAGACTCTGGGAAAGCCTTCCAGAGGATGATCGCCGTTGTCGAAGTTACCGTAGGGTCGAAAAATTTTTCGCCCCTGCTTGTGATTCCCTGATGCATCGATCTTCGTCGGCAAAGGTTGGTCCGTTATGAGCATCGGCTTCACGAGAGGGTGACCCGGTGGTTCGTCATCCCCCACAACCTCCGACGAGCCGTATCCCCTCCAAATGTGAACATCACCTCATGGGCCCTTCATGTGTTCTTTGTAACCTTTGTGGTGGGTTTTGTAGAGGTTGATGCGTCCGTCCCGACAATGGACGCGCAGGCGGGTGGGAGTTATCCCGGAGACGGGCTCTGCTCTGGGGCATTCCCAGCCGCTGAGGGTCAGTTCGGCGACGAACGCGTCCTGCGCCAGGTGGAGGGTCAGCGAGTCGGCAGCGCGCTCCACCCGGCGCACCTCGGCGGTGGCGTAGTGAAGGAGGACGCCTTCCGTGACCTGCCATTCCAGAGGCAGGATGGCGCCCTGGCGCGCGGGCAGATGGACCGGGTGGCCGCCGAAAAGGAGCTCTCCCTGCCAGGCGATGGTAGTCTCTATAGGGTCGTCCTGGTAGTTGTTGATGAAGAGAAAACAGCCGCGCTCGCCCACACTTACACGCACGTCGGCCCAGTCGCTGAGGGCGAAGGCGGGGGGACATCCCAATTCCAGCGCGATGCGGTGCAGGAGGTCCAGGTCTTCCAGGTTGTTGATTCTCAGCGCGGCGCCGAAGACCAGTGCCTTGCCCTGGCCCAGGTGTCGAATGAAGCCGACGGTCTCGCCTTGTCGGGAGGCAAACACCCCGTCGAAGTCGCCGCGATAGGTCTCCACAAAGGAGACGGGCACGTCCGTGTATCCAAAGGCGGTGATGCAGGAGGGGGTGAAGGGCGGGTCGCTATAGGCATCGGCCACGCGGAGGGCGTCTCGCAGGAGAGGGCAGGGGTAACCATCCGCGTCGTATCGGGGCAGACGGCCGATCATGGCCAGCCGTCCGCCCGCGCGGACGTAGTCGGCCAGCTTCTGCTGGACTGCGGCGTCGCAGCGGTGTTCGATCATCACCCAGAGCGTGGGGGTCTCGTTCGGATCCAGGACGGCGCGGGCCAGTTCCAACGCATGGAAGGGGCGGTGCGTCAACGCCAGGCCACGGGCGATGAAGTCGAAGAGGATGACCTCGCGCTGATGGGTGAGGATGCGGGTCGCTTCCCCAGTGGCCGGAGTGTTCACCTCGGTCATGAAGTCGTCCAGGCGGAAGCCAATCGCGGTGACGGTCTGCGGGCGGGCAAGGGTCAGGGCGTCGCCGTAGGCCGCCAGAGCGGCCGAGAGTTGGGGATAGCGCCCGTAATGGCGGCGGAGGGTGCCGTCTTTGCGGACAGGGTGGCCCCAGTCGTGGCGTTTGACCGGGGAAAGCAGGGGGTGGTTTTCGCCGTCAAAGAAAAGGTAGTGATTGATGGCCCGCATCCCGACGGAGAGGCTCAGGCGGGTGTGCAGGTCGTAGAAGGAGGTCTGCGCGCCGCTGAAGTCCTGGTTGCCGCCGGCCTGGAACTCCATGGAGAAGAGCGGCTGGTCCGGGTTCTGCAGGGCGCGGGTCATCTCGTTGACCAGCAGGAGCTCATGAAAGTTTCCTTCGTCGATGTGGCCCGGGTAGACGTCGGTGGCGGATAGGACGCCGGGCAGTTCTATGACCTCTATCAGTTGGGAGAGGCCGATGGGGAAGGTCTTGCCGCCGTTGGCGAAGCCGTGGATGTTAATGACCGGCGGCACTTCCAGGCCGCAGGCGCGGGCCTGTTCCAGCAGGTAAAGGGCATACCGGCGCAGATACGTGCGAAAGAAGCGGCGGTAGTCCTCAACAGCGCGGGCCGCCTGGGGGCTTTGGGGATCAGTAATGCCCTGGCGGAGCGCGGCGGTCAGGTCAGGGAACGGGTACCGCTCCGCCAGGCGGTCGCCGTAAACATCCCGCAGGTAATCGGCGAAGCAGGCCAGGGTATGAGGGTTCGTGTCCAGGATGTTGCGGACCCAGTGCATCATGCCCATCTCGTTATCCAGCTGGACAGCGAGGACCCGTCCGCCGCACGTGACCTGGCGGGGAGCGAGGACCTCGAAAACGGCGCGGTACCAGCGGGCGACGCAGGCCAGAAAGTCGGGGTGCAGATAACTGACGATGTTCTGCGACTGCCCGTGCTGGTCCACAAAGGCCATCTGGGGGTAGCGGACGAAAACCCAGTCCGGGATGCCCTCGTTGATGGTCTCGGCCATAATATACGGCCCGGGGCGGGGGAGAATCCAGAGGTCCATAGATGCGGCCAGGTCCAGGAAGCCGATGAGGTTCCGCATGGGATGGCTGTGGCCGTCAAAATCCAGTTGGCCCTCGTCGGGCTCATGCCAGCGCCAGGGGATGTAGGTGGCGACGGCGTTGAAGCCGGCCGCCTTGAGCAGGCCAAGGCGGTGCTCCCAGGCGTCAGGGGGCGTGCGGAAGTAATGGAATTCGCCTGCCTGGAGGAGGAGCGGACGGTTGTCTATCCAGAAGAGGTTGTTATGGACGGTGAAGGTCGGGCGCATCGGTGTGCTCCATAAAAAGTTGAATCCCTGAGGGATAGTAGGCCTGCAGAAAACCGTGGTTGTATCGAATCCGTCCCGGGAGGTCCGGACGTAGACGTCCGGGCTCAGATACAAAGCTCTTCGGGCTCATCGGAGCCTCCCCGCCAGGCGGATTTCCAGCCCCCTTCGGGGGGCTTTTACAAATAGGACTTACGCAGTTCGTTTCCCATGGGGGCTTTGGGGGCGGAGCGGGGCGCCTTCGGCGCCCCG
>JAUQQB010000428.1 GCA_030550075.1 Chloroflexota bacterium
TCGCGCGCTGAAGGCGCGCGACTCCCCCCAAACCCCCAGGAGAAAACCAATCGCGTAACTCCTAGGGGATTAGAGGCACGCCCTCCAATCCCCAATGTCCTTACGGAATTCCCAGCTTGCAGGCCCATCTCCGGCGGCCGGATCCGTCTCCCAGGTTTAATGCTCCTCCCCCCACGGCTCTCCCTATTGTGCAGATCGATGCCCAGGTCCGGATTGTGATAAATTTCACTTGATCGGTGTGCGGTTTTCGCTTATACTTGGCTTGAATATCTTAAGGAGAGGAAGGAAGAGCCCTCATGGCAGATTCAGGCCTGCTGGATGGCTGGACCGGCTTCGGCAAGCCTCGGGCAGGGCAAACCCCTGACCCGAGGCGCGACGAAAACGTCGTCACGGGCGATCCCGCTTACCAAGATCCTATGAGGAGGGAAGCGCTATGGCGGTGAAGGTAGGCATTAACGGATTCGGGCGTATCGGGCGCCAGGCGTTCCGCGCGATCCGCGAGAAATACCGTGGCCGCCTTGAGGTGGTCGCTGTCAACGATATCACCGATGCCCCCACCCTGGCGCATCTGCTCAAGTATGACTCGAACTACGGTCGCTACCCGGAACCTGTCTCGGCCCGGGATTCCTACCTGATCGTCGGCGAGGACGAGATCCGGGTCTTCGCGGAGAAGGATCCGGCGAATATCCCGTGGAAGGACTTGGGAGTTCAGATCGTCATTGAGTCCACTGGCCTCTTCACCGATGGCCGCAAGGCGGCGGTCCACCGCACCTCCGGTGGCGCCCAGAAGGTCATCATCACCGCCCCCGCCACGCCCTCCGACAGCGTGGACCTCACGGTGGTGCTCGGGGTGAACGATGACCGCTACGATCCAGCCCAGCACCACATTGTCTCCAACGCCTCGTGCACCACCAACTGTCTCGCCCCTGTGGTCAAGGTGCTCCACGACGCCTTCGGCGTGAAGCGAGGGTTGATGGTCACGGTCCACGCCTACACCAACGATCAGCGCATCCTGGATCTGCCCCATAAGGATCTGCGGCGGGCACGGGCGGCGGCCCTGAACATCATCCCCACGACCACCGGCGCGGCCCGAGCCATCGGCCTGGTGATCCCCGAGCTCAAGGGCAAGCTCGACGGCTACGCCCTGCGCGTCCCCGTCTCCACGGTCTCGGTGATCGATCTCACCGCCGAGCTCAGCCGGCCGGTCACGAAAGAGGAGGTGAACGCGGCCTTCCGGGCGGCCGCTGAAGGGGCTCTTCGGGGGATCCTGGCCTACACCGAGGAGCCTCTGGTCTCCGTCGACTTTAAGGGCGACCCGCACTCGGCGATCGTGGATGGGCTTTCCACGATGGTCATCGACGGCAACTTCGTGAAAGTGGTGGCCTGGTATGACAACGAGTGGGGCTACTCGGTGCGGGTGGCCGATCTCGTCGCGAAGATGGCGGAATCCCTTGCCTGAGGCCTGCTGGCCCCTTGCCGTGCGGATCGAACACCATCCCCTCGTGCCGCAGTGGGGAAACCGCTGTGGCACGAGGGGACTCCAGCGAGACGAGTTATTCCAGCCCCTCTATGGTGTATAACACCCAGTAACGCCTCCCCGGGCCCCGATGGAAGTGCAATTCAAAGATCGCGCCATTTGCGATGCGGACCCGATAGATATCTCGATGGCGACGCCGCCACCACGGGCGGCTGAAATCCAGCCGGCGCTCCATGGAAAGCACTTCCAGAACCGGATACCGGTTCCCCCGCCAGATCACGACCGATGGCGGACCTGGTTTCTCCGCCCACAGGACTTCGATTTCCTCTCCGATAAACCGACGCATCTCCGCCACTGGATCCCTCCACAGACATGAGCCAGACGAACCAGGGGTTTACCTGACCTGCAGAACATTCCTCAACCCCTCCAGCTCAGTGGGAAGGACCCCAACCCAGCCCCCAAAGTCGGGGAAGAAGGTCAGGGTGATTCCTGCTATAATTAGAGTAACCCCCGATCTCCTCAGATGGAAGGAGGGAGCCATGGAAGGCCTGATGATGGACTGGCCGCTGACCCTGCATCATTTCCTGGACCGCGCCGCCCGCCTGTTCCCTCGCAAGGAGATCGCCACCCGCACCGCCGCCGGGATGCATCGCTATACCTATGCGGACTTCCACCGACGGGTTCATCGCCTCGCCCACGCCCTGAACCGGCTGGGGATCGGGCGGGGCGATCGGGTGGCCACCTTTGCCTGGAACACCTATCGCCATTTGGAGATCTACTTCGCCGCCCCCTGCATGGGAGCCGTCCTCCACACCCTGAACATCCGCCTCGCCCCGGATCAGCTCGTCTATGTCATCAACCACGCCGAGGACCGGGTGATCTTCGTCGATGCCTCCCTCGTCCCCCTTCTCGAGCGCATCCGCGATCAGATCCCCACCGTGAAGGCCTTCGTGGTGATGAGCGACACCGGCCCGATCCCGACCACGTTAAGCCCCGCTCTGGATTATGAAGCCCTGTTGGAGGAATCCCCCGACGCGCCCTACCCATGGCCGCGGCTGGATGAGAATGCGGCGGCCGGGATGTGCTACACCTCCGGGACGACAGGAAACCCCAAGGGGGTGGTCTACAGCCACCGGGCGATCTTCCTGCACTCCCTCGCCCTCTGCCTGGCCGATACCTTTGGCATCTGCGAACAGGATGTCCTGATGCCGGTGGTGCCGATGTTCCATGCAAACGCCTGGGGGATGCCCTTCGCTGGAGTGATGGTCGGGGCCAAGCTGGTCTTCCCGGGCCCGCACCTGCAGCCGCGGGATATCGCGGAGCTGATCCAGAACGAGCGGGTGACGGTGACCGCGGGCGTGCCCACCATCTGGATCGGTCTCTACGCCCTGCTGGAACGGGAACGGTATGATCTTTCCAGCCTGCGGGTGATGCCGGTGGGCGGCTCGGCGATGCCACGGGCCCTCATCGAGGCCTTCGAGAAGCGCTTCGGCATCCGGGTGGCCCATGCCTGGGGCATGACCGAGATGACCCCGCTGGGCACCGTCGCCAATCTCAAAAGCTACATGGCGGACTGGCCGGAGGAGGAGCGCTTCGCCATCCGCGCCAAGCAGGGCATGCCCGTCGT
>JAUQQB010000429.1 GCA_030550075.1 Chloroflexota bacterium
GAGCGTAGGCCAGGAGATGCTCCATGTCAAAGGGAAGCGTGAAGGGCCGCGTCTATGAGCCTCGTCTTTATCTGAAGCCAGGGCATGATCGCCCGGTCCGTCGACATCATCCCTGGGTATTCTCCGGTGCCATGGGGCGGCTGGAGGGATCGGTAGAGGACGGCGGGCTGGTGGAGGTGTTCGCTTTTGATGGGGAATGGCTGGCCCGCGGGTATCTCAATCGCCGTTCGCAGATCCTGGCCCGATTGCTGACCTGGGATCCCGAGGAGGCCATCGATGAGCGTTTCTGGCGGCGCCGGCTGGAGCGGGCATGGCAGGCCCGTCGGGCGCTGCGCCTGGAGGAGCACACCACGGCCTATCGGGTGGTCTTCGCGGAGAGCGATGGCCTGCCGGGCCTGATCGTGGATCGCTACAATGATTTCCTGGTCCTGCAGTCGCTAACCCTGGGGCTGGAGCGCTGGAAGCCGGTTCTGGTCCGCCTTCTTCAGGAGCTTCTGCAGCCCCGGGGGATCTACGAGCGCAGCGATGTGGATGTTCGGGAGAAAGAGGGTCTACCTCCCCAATGCGGGATCCTGGCGGGGGAAGCGCCACCCCCTCGCCTGATCATTCTGGAAAACGGCTACCAGTTTTACGTCGACCTTCTGCGAGGCCACAAGACGGGGTTCTACCTGGATCAGCGGGAGAACCGGCGTCGGTCGGCCCTCTACCTGACGGGTGCGGCGGAGGTCCTGAACGCTTTCTCTTACACCGGGGCGTTCGCGGTCTATGCGCTGGCCGCCGGAGCCCGCCATGTGGTGAACGTGGATACCTCGGCGGAGGCGCTGGCGCTGGCCGCGGAAAATCTGCGCCTGAACGGCTTCGGAGAGGATCGTTTTGAGAATGTGGAGGGCGACGCCTTTGACGTGCTGCGACGATTTCAGGCGGAGGGCCGGCGTTTCGATGCGGTCATCCTGGATCCACCCAAGTTCGCCTATTCTCAGGCGCATCTGAACCGGGCGGCGCGGGGATACAAGGACATCAACCTGCAGGCCCTGCGCCTGATCCGTCCGGGCGGCGTGCTCATCACCTTCTCCTGCTCTGGCCTCGTGTCGCCGGAGCTCTTCCAGAAGATCGTGTTCGCTGCTGCCGAGGACGCGGGCCGGGAGGTCCAGATCCTGGAGAAACTCTCCCAGGCCCCCGATCACCCCATCCGCCTGACCTTCCCCGAATCCGAATACCTTAAAGGGCTGATCTGCCGGGTTTGGTGAGCGCCTTCCCCTCCACCCTCGGGGATCCCAAACCACCGAACGCGGCCACCGTTTCGGCCAGCGCCATGGGGCGGCCCCCTCTCCAACCCATAAAAACAGGAAATCGGGATTGACATTCATGGGAGTTCAGCTATATTGGGCGCATTAGTCCCGACTGTGCCGGAGGCATGAGCGGCGAGCCTGTCGGAGATACGAGCATCAGGAGGCATTAGATGGATAGACAACGGTGGGGCCTTATGGCAGTGATCGCGGTGAGCGCGCTGGTGTTTGGCGCATGCAGCGGGTGGAACCCAACGGCTGGAACACCCATGGGCGCACCAGGAATAGGGAGTGCAAGCGGCGGGCTGACATGTCCGGCAGGGACGGTGTCGGCGACGCTCTCCGTTGGGCCGGGACAATCCCTTGCTCCGCGACCGGAGGTGGTCACCGCATTCTCGGCTTATGGGTATTTCGGCCAGCTTCCCTCGGGAATTCCCAACCCGTTTAACTATCCGGTGTTTGTAGCTCACACGTTCTCGAGCATTCCGGGGGCGAGCTCAATCGTTGCTGCGTGGGTCACAGCGTGGGTTCGCCCGATTATGGATAACGGAACGGATACCATCAGCATTGGCCATCCGCTAGTTCCGAATTCTTTTGAACAGTCCTTTCCGATCCCGAATGCCGTTTCGCAACCATGGACGACTGCAAATTATCCGCAGTACGTACCGGTGGCGATGCCGCTTGCGCCAAACGTTCTGGCCCTAATCCATCAGTATGGGTATCTCAATGTGGTGATCTATTACCACGCGCAGGTCCAATCGCTTGCCCTTACTGTCTGTATTGCGGTCCCAACGCCCACTGCGACGGCCACGAAGCCGCCGGTTCCAACTGCCGGGCTCGCCACACCTCATGGACCGGCAACCCTGCAGGATGGGACTTCCGCGTCCACGCCTTCTCCAACACCGACGATCATCAAAAAGCCGACGATCATAATCGGCTTGACGTCGAATCCGATACCGACCTCGACGCCAACGGCCACACCGACAAAGACGCCCACAACCACCCCCATGCCAACCGCCACACCAACGAAGACGCCAACGGCCACGCTGACGCCGAGCGGTAGCTGTGACCTCGCGGTGACAAAGCAAATGGACCCCACCGGACAGTTAGGCGTTTATCACGTCTCCATTGTGGTGCAGAACATCGGGAGCGGTCCATGCCCGGCTGGGGCTCAGTTGATCGATCCGCCGCCATCGGGTGTGAGCTTTAGCGGCCCACTGACCATCACCGAGCCAGGGGTGAGCGGGAACTGGTCCTGCAGTGGGACAAGCTGCACCGCCGGGAACGCCCTTCCACCCGGTTACTACGGCGTCTTCAGCTTCACGGCGACTGTACAGCAGAAGCCGGTGACGAATTGCGCCCGGGTGCTTCACCCTGCCGACATAAACGGAAGCAACAACGCTGGATGCGCGACGGTTCAGTGAAAGCCGGAGCAAGCGTGGGACCCGTTTCCACATTGATCGGCTCGTGAGAGGCCGAGGGTTTTTCATAAAGAACATGCCGGATGATAATGATAAGGAGCCTTGCGTCGAAGCGCGGGCCGGTCTCGAGGATGAGTCCCCCGGATGAAGGGAGGCGAGCATGCGCTCTGGGGTGATGACCCGGCGGTTCACGGTGGAGGAATATCATCGGATGGTGGAGGCGGGGATCCTCGGCGAGGATGATCGCGTTGAGCTCATCGAGGGGGAGTTGCTGGAGATGAGCCCAATCAGCAGCCGGCACGCCGCCTGCGTGAAGCGCCTAACCGTTCTCCTCTTTGAACGCGGGGGCCGCCGCTTCCTGGTGAGCATCCAGGATCCGATCCGTCTGGGCGAGCG
>JAUQQB010000430.1 GCA_030550075.1 Chloroflexota bacterium
AGAGGCTTTAGAGAGCTGAAAGGTCATTTCTTCATCAGCTCAATCTTCCCTGGAGGGTGAGGGGGAGATCGTTCCCCTTATAACTCCTCAGCCGTGATATCTCGATTGGTCGTTTGGATAGGATGATGGGAGTAACCTGTAAATTTTTATCATCACAGTTCTGGAGGTCAGGATGCGTCGAGTGCGGCAGGTCATCCCCTTACTGATCGGACTGGCTCTGGCAGCTGCTGTGGCCCTAAGTGCTCGCGTGCTCATCACGACCGGTGTGCCAGACCAGGTGATGATCGCGGTGGCCGCAATCCCTCTGTATCCCGGGGATGTCCTCACCGAGGATAAGATTCGAACGACTCTCGTTTATGAAGCTCCGGCCGTTCAGGGAATGATCCGGGAGGCGGAGCTTCCTCGCTATACGGGAGGGACGGTGCTGATGTTCATCCCAGCAGGGGCGGCGATCCCCCGGACGGGGATCCTTCCCTCCGGTCAGTTCACGGCGGCGACCCGTCTCTCTTCAGTAATGGTGGAAGGAGAACAGCTGCTCACGTTGCAAGACATGGATCGGATCCAGGCGCCGCCTTTTTCCATGCTGCGCCCCGGAGACTGCCTGGATATGGTGGCGTTCTTTGGAGCCCCCGGCGGAAGCCCGGTGCCCACAGCCTTCTTCGTGGAGTCGGAAGGAGGCTCCATTCTGAAGTCATCGCCGGAGATCACCGGGACGACGAGCCTCACCCTTCCCATGCGTCCGATGGCCAAATGGCTTGCCCGCGGGGTGGTGCGATCGGTTCTGGGTCTCCCCATGCCTTCAAGCGGTGAGGGCGCGACGGCCGTGCGAACCTCCAGCGCCTCAACAGGCGCGCCGCGGTTATTGCTCGGAATTCCTCAGAGCGCGCTGGAGGGAATCATTTATGCGCTGGGGACGGCAGAGACGGTCTACCTGGTTATGGCGCCGCCCTGTGCCCGGGCGGAGATCCCGCCTTCCACGGGGTTCGCCGAACAGGATCTGGAGCAATGGATTCGGGCTGGCCGTGAGGCGGCCGGCGCGCCCGCTTTCTTCCTCCCATCCGGAGCCGCCGGTTCCAAATTCCCATCCCAACCATGAGGGAAAGGCCATGGGAATGAATGTGGTGATCCTGGGGAACCTGAGTGGGATAGGCGGGGAGATCGCCAACCAGCTGGCCCGTCTGGGGCATGAAGCCTATGCGATGCCAGGAGCGGTAGCCGTGGAAATCCTGGCCGGCCTCCGCCCGCAACTCATCATCCCGGTGGCGACCGAAACGGGAATGACCACGGAGACCGTTGGTCGCCTGGTGGCGGAGACAGGAGCAGCGGTGATTGTGGTGGCCTCCCCGGGGAATGCCTGGGCGACCTGGGCGGAGCATCTCAAATATCCGGTGATTCCCCCGGAGCGGGCTGCAGAGGAGATCGCTGCCCGGCTAAGTGAGCTGATCGCTCAGGTTCAGGCCACCGAACAGGCCCGTTATCTACAGTCTGTTTATGGCGCTCCGGTGGTGGTCGCCAGCCAGCCCCGGGTCATCGGGTTCGGTGGACCCAAGGGAGGGACCGGGAAGAGCACGGTTGCTGCGAATGCCGCCGCCCTCCTGGCGGCCCGGGGGGTCTCGGTACACATTATCGATGCGGAGTCCGACACGCGAGGCAACCAGCCTGATCTGTTCCGGCTGGGTGAGGGGACCCCTATTTATTCCATTGTTGAGCTGGCGAGCCTTAATCCGTCGCCGCCTCGGGCTGGCGGGGTCTTCGAACCGGGCGCGCATGTCCCGACCTTCTGGAGCCAGGTGCCGGCGCCCCGGGGGATCCGCTGGAATCTGCGGCTCACCGCCGGGCTGTTGACGCTGGATCCCCTGATGGGGGAGCGTTCGGTTTCCGTTCTGGCGCGGGCAGCGGACTGGCTGGATTTCG
Organism: Chloroflexota bacterium; assembly: GCA_030550075.1. Lineage (GTDB taxonomy): Bacteria > Chloroflexota > Anaerolineae > Thermoflexales > Thermoflexaceae > Thermoflexus. The sequence continues at coordinate 1,915 of JAUQQB010000430.1, forward strand.
CCATCGAACGGGCAACCGGGGAGGGATATACAGTTGTTCTGGACACCGGCAATAACCTGATGTCGCCGCTCTCGTTGCGAGCGATCAATCGCTCCCAGGTCCTCTATATCGTATTGGAGCCGGAAGACACAGGGTTGATCGCCGGGGCCTCCTGGCTGGCCCATGTCTACCGGATGGCGGGCCCGGACGCTTTTTCCAGCAAGGTCCGGATTGTCTTCAACAAGGTCCGCAGGGAATCCGGCTCCGAGCTGGTGGGGCGGCTGCGGGAGCATGTGGAAGCCATCCTGGGGCACCGGTTGCCGCGGGCGATGCCGGTGCACATTTTGCCCTATCTGGACCTGGATATCGCCCGGGCGCAGACCAGCCTGCGGCTGGGCGTGGAGCACCTGGCGGTCCTTCAAACCCTGTCCGGCGGGCGGTATGCGGAGGAAACCCGTGGGTTCACGGACGCCCTTCACGCGATGCTGTCCGAGTTGTTCCCGGTCCTTGCCACCGTCTCCTCCGCCCGTGAGGCTTCCTCGCGCTTTCGATTGCCGTGGAGAAGATAACTTGACTTGGTAAGCGAAGCAAGCATTGGGGGGCGGGGGGCGCGCCTTTGGCGCGCCCCTCAATTTCCTTCTTCTTTGCCCATCCAGGAGGCAAAAGAGAAAATCACTCCCCGTATCAACACCACCCTATCTTCGCTTCGGTGGATCAGCGGAGAACTCATGGCAAAAGCCTCGTCGAATTCACGGCGCGCGCTTGAGAGGGCTTGTCAACTCTCCGCTGGCCTGTTATAATTTTCCAAAACAAGGCCAGAGGAGGTGGGAGCTTTCAGAAATCAGGAGGCGCTGGCCCCGCCCGGTGGAACTGGAGTTCTCCCCAAATTCTTTAAGGAGGAGAAGCGATGGTTCCCAAAAAGCTCGGATAGAGTGCAGCGCTCCTGTTGATTCTCGCTTTGCTGGCTGGCGCGTGCGCGCCCGCTGCCACGCCCACACCGGCCCCCAAGACGCTTGTCGTGTGCATGGCCCAGGAGCCGCCCAGTCTTTATCTCTATTCTGAGGCCATGCTGGTGAGGTCCCACGTCCTTGAGGCGATCATGGATGGTCCCATCGACAGCCGCACCTTCGCCTATCAGCCGGTCATCCTGGAGAAGCTGCCCAGCATCAAGGACGGGGACGCCGTGATTGAGGAGGTGGAGGTC
>JAUQQB010000431.1 GCA_030550075.1 Chloroflexota bacterium
GGTGAAGGCCTTCCGGGAGGAGTTCGAGGCCTTCCGGGATCAGACCTTTGAGGCCTTCCGGCAGGAGACGGAGCGTCGCTTCCAGCGGGTGGAGGAGCAGATCGCCGCCCTGGCCGAAGCCCAGCGGCGGACCGAGGAGCAGATCCGTCAGCTGGTCGAAGTGATTCGGCAGCTGACCGAGCGGGTGGATCGCCTGGAGCAACGAGCGGATCGCCTGGAGCGACGAACGGAGGATCATGCCCGGGATCTGGGCAAGCTGAAGAAGTATAGCATGGAGAATCGCTATCGGGAGCGATCCGTCAAGGTTTTCCGGGGGCTCCTCCGAGGAGCGAAGCCGGTCCCGGATGAATGGGTGGAGCAGGTCCTGGAGGAGGCGGTGGCTGCCGGTCGGATCACGGAGGGGGAGGCCGACGACGCGGCCCAGGCGGATCTGGTGGTGGAAGGGTTCCACCGCCGGGAGGGCCGCAAGATCTACCTGGTGGTGGAGATCTCCGATCTGGGGGACACGGAGGATGTGAGGCGGGCGGCGAACCGGGCAGCGATCTTCGCCCGGGCCTTCCAGGCGGAGGTGTGGCCGGTAGTGGGAGCGGAGGAGCTCACCGACCTCGCCCGGAAAGCCGCCCGGGACCTCCGGGTGTGGTGGGTTCAGGACGGGCGTGCCTTCCCCCCGCGGGAGATCCCGGAAGAGGCCGAAGGGGCGGGAGGAACCGGGGAATCGTTCCGCCCCGAGCACTAATCAACTTTCGCTTTTGGGCCAGGTCACGAGTTGAGGGAGCGCAACCTTTGTTATAGATAGGACTTACGCAGTTCGTTTCCCATGGGGGCAAGGATTTTTCTCCCCCCTCCCCACGGCCCTTTGGGCCGTGGGGAGGGGGGAGAAAGGGGGGTGGGGCCATTCCGTCCCACCTTTAGAGCTTTCAACTGCGTAACTCCTATATGAGACGGCCTTCCCGGAGCCACTTTTCTCCGACTTCTCTCCTTCCCGTGGCCCCTTGAGCCGCAGGGAGAGGAGAAGATCCTCTCTGAGGGGCGGGCCGCAAGCTTTCCACCCATGGCCTATCCTCTCATCATACTATCGGAACGCTTTTAGGAGGCGATGTGGAGCGGGTTATGGAAGAGCCGCTGGATCGCATGATGGAAGGGGAGGGCACGCTGGAGGCGGCGATCCTCCCGCTGCGGGATATGGTGATCTTCCCCCGCATGGCGACCCCCATCCTGGTAGGCCGCGATAAATCCCTGCGGGCGGTGGAAGCCGCCGTCCAGCGGGAGGAGCCTCTGGTCGCCCTGACCCAGCGGGATGAAAACATCGAGGACCCCACCCCGGAGGACCTCTATACCGTCGGGACGCTGATCACGGTGGCCCGGGTTCTGCGCATGCCCGACGGCACCACCAGCGTCCTGGTCCAGGGGCAGCAGCGGGTTCAGGTGGTGGAGTTCATTCAGCAGGAGCCCTACCTGCGGGCAGTGGTTCGTCCCATCCTCGAGCGGACGGATCGGCCGCCGGCCACGGAGGCCCTCATGCGGGCGGTCCTCTCCCAGTTCGAGCGGGTGGTGCAGCTGGATCGCGCCGTCCCGGAGGACGCCTATGTGTTCGCGATGAATATTGACGAGCCCGGCTGGCTGGCCGACCTCATCGCCAGCACGCTGAACCTCAAGACCGCGGAGCGGCAGGAGCTGCTGGAGATCTTCGAGCCCTCCGCCCGGCTCCTGCGCCTCTCGATCCTGCTCGCCCGGCTGCTGGACGTCCTGGAGCTGGAGAACAAGATCCAGGCCCAGGTTCAGCAGGAGGTAGACCGAACCCAGCGGGAGTTCTACCTGCGAGAGCAGATGAAAGCCATCCAGCATGAGCTGGGCGAGGTCGACGTTTACATGCAGGAGATCAACGAGCTCCGGGAGCGGATCGAAGCCAGGAACCTCCCGGAGGAAGTACGGGCCCGGGCGGAGAAGGAGCTCAACCGTCTGGCCCAGATGCCGCCGCTCTCCCCCGAGGTCAGCATCATCCGCACCTACCTCGACTGGATCCTGGAGCTCCCGTGGACCGAGGAGACCGAGGACAACCTGGACATCGCGCACGCCGCGGAGGTGCTGGAGCGATACCACTATGGGCTGAAGAAGGCCAAGGAGCGGATCCTGGAGTTCCTGGCCGTCCGCAAACTGGCGGGGGAGCGCAGCCGCAGCCCCATCCTGTGCTTCGTCGGGCCGCCGGGCACCGGCAAGACCTCCCTGGGGAAGGCGATCGCTGAGGCCCTGGGCCGGCGGTTCGTCCGGGTCTCCCTCGGCGGCATCCACGACGAAGCGGAGATCCGGGGGCATCGACGCACCTACATTGGGGCGCTGCCCGGGCGGATCCTCCAGGGCATGGCCCGGGCGGGGACCATCAACCCCGTCTTCATGCTGGACGAGATCGACAAGATCGGGGTGGACTTCCGGGGGGATCCAGCGGCGGCGCTCCTGGAGGTGCTGGATCCGGAGCAGAACCACGCCTTCTCCGACCACTACCTGGAGATCCCGTATAACCTCTCGAAGGTCCTCTTCATCACCACGGCCAACATCCTGGACACCGTGCCGCCGGCGCTGCGGGACCGGCTGGAGGTGATCGAGTTCCCGGGTTACACCGAGGGGGAGAAAGTGCAGATCGCCCGTCGGTTCCTGATCCCGCGCCAGATCGAGGAGAATGGGCTGCAGAGCATCCCGTTAAAGATCACCGACGCCGCCCTGCGGCGGATCATCCGGGAATACACCTCGGAGGCGGGGGTGCGGAACCTGGAGCGGGAGATCGCGGCCATCTGCCGCAAGACGGCGCGGCTGGTGGCGGAGGGGAAGCCCCATCGGCGGGTGATCACCCCCGCTGCCCTGGAACGCTACCTGGGCCCGCCTCGTTACGATTACGGCCGGGCCGAGGAAACGGATCAGGTGGGCGTGGCCATGGCTTTGGCCTGGACCGAGGCGGGGGGTGAGGTCATGCCGGTGGAGGTCACCCTCATGGAAGGGAAGGGGATGCTCCTGCTCACCGGCCAGCTGGGGGAAGTGATGCAGGAATCCGCCCAGGCGGCCATGAGCTATCTGCGCTCGCGGGCGCGGGATTTCGGG
>JAUQQB010000432.1 GCA_030550075.1 Chloroflexota bacterium
GAACTGTTAGCCGGGGAGATTTTCGAGAGCCTGGAGGCCGTTCAGGGCTTGCGGGAGAAGGTGAATCAGACCCTCGATGAGGCCCTGGGGATCCACGTCCGGGTGACACTGGCTCCCCCGAACACCCTGCCGCGCAGCGAGGGCGGGAAGCTGCGTCGGGTGGTGGATACGCGGCCAAAGGATTGATCAGATAGAGTGTGGACCACGGAAGGTGGTGCACACTCGATGGTTGCCTCTGTCAAAAGAGTTGAGAGTAGAGTAAAGATGCATCTTTCCACGGGCTGATCGGATTGGAGCCTTTCAGGACGAAGCGGCTGGCGGTCTCCCTCCTGGGGATCGGGCTGGCTCTGATCGAGATCCTGATGCCGATCTCCCTTGCCGACGCCCAACCAGGCGGTGGAGCTTCCTCCCCCACCCCACCGCCTGGTTGGCCCTTCCCGCCACCAGGGAGGACCTTCGCTTCGCTGGCCGAATTCTGGGCTGGTCAGGCGGAGTGGGTGCTGGAGGAATTCGATACAGGCCTGCCGGTTGGAGAATCGGATACCGTCTATCGGGGTGGAACGGAGTTCTGGTCCTACCTGCACGCCAGTTTCCCATCAGCAGGCGTTGTGGATTCCTGCGGGAACCCAGTTCCTTTTCCGGGCTGTGTCACCCTCTGGCGCAGCGTTGATGGGGGTCGGCGTTTCACACTGGAGCGGCCCGCATGCCTGATCCCCTGCCAGAAGTGCCCCTGTGATCCGATTCGGGATCATGTCGACCAGCAACAATATCCCCGTGTGTTCTTCGCACGGGGCCGCGCCTATATGGTCTATGAGTGGGGTGGTGCCGTATATCTTCGAATCTCTTACGATGGCCTGAACTGGTCTCCCTCCCTGCGCATCCCGGGAACCGGATGGTCCCGCAACCTCCGCCGATGTCCGCCGGCCGAGCGAGTGGGAGAACATCCGCACATCCCTTCAGAGCGGGAATACGGTGATTGCCTGGCAGGCGGACCGCCAGGCCTCTACGTGGATGGGAACCGCTTATATGTGTTCGTGAACCTGGGGCGCAGCCCGGGCCATATGGGATGCTTCGTCGGGCCAGCATCGCTATCTCCATATGGATGGCGGCGATGTCGCTTTAACCCGCTGCTCAGCCCATATGACGGCTATGGCCCTCTGGATCTCACCGGACCAGCGGCCAACCCTTACTTCGAGTTCCGGACGATGTCGGCTGCGGATCTGATTCGGGAAGGAAATCGCTACTATATGGTGTATGAAGGGATCCGAGGGCCCAGCCGGGTGGGCGTCGGTGACGATCAGTTCGGGTTGGGTCTGGCCCGCAGCCAGGGCCCACGCCTGGATGGTCCATGGAAGAAATTCCCGGGCAACCCGATTCTGATGGATCTGCCAGGCAATGTCGGAATTGGGCACGCTGATCTGGTGCAGGTAGGGCCAGCGATCTATCTCTATACGGCGACATCTTCCACCACCCGGGGCCGCTATGTGCTGGTGAGAAAATAGACCGATCATGGCATTCGCCCTACCCTCCTTTATCCCCTCCTCCCCGTGGTCCAGGGAGTTGTGGGGAGGAGGGGATAAGGAAGTTTTTGAGCATGGAACAATGCCTTCAGCGACCTTCCCCTCTCAAAAACTCCTCGCCATAATCACACAACAAATATGGATGGGGCGATGCGATGCGGGATGCTTTTATGAGCACGCTGGGATTAGAGGGAGAGATCCTGGGCCCCGGACGCGCCCGGGTGTGGGGGGTCGTGCGCCCGGAGCACCTGAACCTCCACGGAACCGCCCACGGGGGATTCCTTTACACCCTGGCTGATGCCGCCTTCGCCCTCGCCTCCAACTCCCATGGGGTCCGGGCGGTCGCCCTTTCCACCCGTATGGAATACTTCCGACCTGTTCAGGCTGGGGAGCCTGTGGAAGCGATCGCCGAGGAGATCCACCGGGGAAACCGGACCGCCCTCTATCAGGTGGAGGTGCGACGCGGCGAGGAGCTCGTCGCGCTGTTCACCGGGTGGGTGTATCGTTTTTCATAAAAGATGAGGGCAGCCCCCATCGGGAGTCGTGCTCGCCGAGTGATCGAGATCGCCTCTCCCCGGGGACCGAGCCGAAGGCTCTCGGCTCACCCTCAAACTCCCTGAAACATGTCTGTTGCGTAATTTTTTGAGAGAAGAGCGCGGCAGGGGCTCATTCCTTCCAGGCGTCACCACCCGTAATTCGCCCCAGCTCTCGAACCGGACTTCAGGCAAACGTTTGAATTCTCCCGTCCAGCCCCTGCCAGGGAAAGAGAGGGCTTTTCCGTCCTCATACGGTTCGGGTCCGGCGGATGGCCCCACCCCCTGGATCCCCCCTCTCCACGGCCCGAAGGATGTGGGGGGCGAGAACGCTCAGAATGAAAAAGCCCTGGGGGAAAGATGCTCTGGCGCTGAGTTGCGTTACAATATCCCGGGAGACCTGTCCATGGAGGCATCGATGAGCGGAAAGCCTTTCGACATCAAGGACCTTTCCCTGGCGGAGCATGGGCTGAAGCGGATCGAGTGGGCGGATCGGGAGATGCCGGTGCTGCGCCGCATCCGGGAGCGCTTTGAGCGCGAACGCCCACTAACCGGGATCCGCATTTCCGCCTGCCTGCATGTGACAACGGAGACCGCCAATCTCGTGCGGACGCTGCAGGCCGGTGGGGCAGAGGTGGCCCTGTGCGCCAGCAATCCCCTGAGCACCCAGGATGATGTGGCGGCCGCCCTGGTGCGCTTCTTCGAGATCCCTGTCTTCGCGATCAAGGGGGAAGACACCGCCACCTACTATCGCCATATCCAGTCATGCCTTGCCCATCGGCCCCATATCACGATGGACGATGGGGCGGATCTGGTCAGCACGCTCCACAAAGAGCGGCCGGCCTGGATGGCGGAGATCCTGGGCGGGACCGAGGAGACGACCACGGGGGTGATCCGCCTGCGGGCGATGGCCCGGGAGGGGGTGCTGGCTTATCCGATCATCGCCGTCAATGATGCGTTGACCAAACATCTCTTCGACAACCGCTACGGCACAGGCCAGTCCACCATCGATGGGATCCTGCG
>JAUQQB010000433.1 GCA_030550075.1 Chloroflexota bacterium
GGGGTCCGTCGCGCCCTGGAGAACGATGAGGAGCGCATCGTGATGATCTCCAGCGAAGCCCGGGAGGTGATCCGATGGCCTACGCGGTGAAGGATTACAAGACGGAAGTCTGGGTGGACTGGTGCCCTGGTTGCGGGGATTTCGGGATCCTGAACGCGATCCATCAAGCCCTGACTGCCCTGCAGCTCCCTCCGCACAAGGTCGCCGTCTTCTCCGGAATCGGTTGCTCGGGCAAGACGCCGCATTACATCGGGACCTATGGGGTCCATACCCTTCATGGGCGGGTGCTGCCGGTGGCCACCGGGTTCAAGCTGGCCAACCCCGAGATGACGGTGATCGCGGCGGGCGGAGATGGCGATGGCTATGGGATCGGGGCGGGGTATTTCCTGGCTGCCGGGCGCCGGAATGTGGATTTAACCTACATTGTTTACAATAACGGGGTCTATGGCCTGACCAAGGGCCAGGCTTCCCCCACTCTGCCCAAGGGCGTGCAGACCAAGTCCCTTCCAGAGCCCAACCTGATGGAGAGCCTCAACCCGATCGCGGTGGCCCTCGGGGCGGGTTATACCTTCATCGCCCGCGGCTATGCCTACGATGTGCGGCACTTGCGGGATCTAATCGCTGCCGCGATCCAGCACCGGGGAACGGCGCTGATCGATGTCCTTCAGCCCTGCCCGACTTACAACAACATCTACACGCGGGAGTATTACAACGCAAGGGTCTACAAGCTGGAGGAAACAGGCTACAACCCGGTGGTCCACAACCCGATGGACGAGAAGGAGATCGTAGAGAAGAAAGCCCAGGCGCTTCTCAAGGCCTATGAGAACGGGGATCGCATCCCCATTGGGATCTTTTACCGGGTGGAGCGGCCGACGCTGGAGGATGAGCTGGCGGCTCGTCTCCCATACTGGGGGAAAGCCCTGGCTGACCTGGAGCTGATCTATCGCCGGGATATCACGCCGTTGCTGGACGAGCTGCGTTAACGCGCCCTGCCGTTCCCACCGCAAGTCCTGAATCCAGAAACGGAGATTGAAAGGGCCAGAGGTATCGAAGACACCCCCTGGCCCTTTTTTATTGGGAGGTCTTGTGGTCGGAGTCACTTTGAAGGCTTTTGGGGACCCGGTCTCTCTTCCCTTGCAAACCCATGCTGTTTATTCGATTGGGTGGATCCGGGAGTGGATCCTCCCGTGGGGTTTTGGGGCTGGGTCGGCCGCCTTTCGACGGCCCACCCAGCCCCAAAATCTCTTTTTCTCCTCCCACGGGCCCCTTCGGTGAGAATCTGCAACCGGAAGTCTCATGGAATTCACAGCAAGCATTTACAAAGCGAAAAGGGCTGAGCGATGGGGAGGCCAGAAGGAAATCTATAGAGGTCACTCCACGGAGAGGATGCGGAAGATCAGGACGCCGGCTGGCGCCTCCACAGTGATCACATCCCCGGGCGCCCGGCCCAACAGCGCCTGCCCCAGGGGCGATTCGTGGGAGATCTTCCCCTGCGCGGGATCCGCCTCGGCGGGTCCCACCAGCACATACGTCTCCGGCATGCCGCCATCCTCCGCGATGGTGACGCGAGACCCCAGGCGCACGCGGCCATCCTCTGACGGCTGAGGCTCGATCACAATGGCGCTGTTGAGGATCGCCTCCAGCATCCGGATTCGGCCCTCGATGAACGCCTGCTCCTCCTTCGCGGCGTGGTAATCAGCGTTCTCCGAGAGATCGCCCTGCTGGATGGCAAAACGCAGGCGCTCAGCGATCTCCCGACGCTTGACCGTGCGCAGGTATTCCAGCTCTTCCTCCAGTTGTCGCTTGCCCTCCGGCGTCAGATACGTCGGCCCAGCTGCTGCCATCTTCATATTCTCCCAAAGACCGTTCTTCGATGGACAACATGCGGCGGTGGCAAGACCACCGCCGCATCTTACTAGGTGCCTTTGTTGGAGACACATTCGATTATACCAGTTCGGGTAAGTGAGAACAAGATAAGCATGCAGGCTGCAGGCCTAAACATTTGTAAGCGGCTTTGCCGCGTGAGGAGCAGGAATTAATTTTCAAGGGTGCGGGCTTGCCTTCGGTGGCCTGCACCTTACGGAGATCCTGCAGAAAAAAATAGGACAACTATCCGTGATGGGAACATTGCCAGAACCCCAGCGCTCAACGCGGGCATCGTTCGCGAAGCCGTTCCACGGTGTGCTCAGGGACCGGCATCGCACCCAGAAGGATGCGGCCGTCAGGACCGGGGCCATGGAAATCGCTGCCACCGGTGGGAACCAGATCATAAATCCGGGCGATGGTCATCAACCGGGTGACATCGGCCGGGGAGTGATCCGGATGGAAGACCTCCAGCCCGACAAGGCCCGCGCGCCACAGGCCTTCCAGGTCCCGGGGAAGCCCGGAGCGCCCGGGATGGGCCAGGGCAGCCACGCCTCCGGCGGCCCGGATGATTTCGAGAACCTCTCGGGGATCCACCGGCCGTCGGGGGATATAGGCCGGGCGACCTCGCCCCAGCCATCGCCGGAAGGCCTCGGCCTCATCGGCTACATAACCCTGCTCGACCATCGCCCGGGCCAGGTGGGGGCGTCCCAGCACGTCCCCCCGAGCCAGCTCCAGCACCCGTTCCCAGGGAACGGGCATGCCCAGCCGGGCCAGGCGCTCGGCCATCGCCTGGATCCGCCCCACTCGTTCCGCCCGCATGCCCTCCAGAAGGCGGAGGAGATCCGGATGCGTGGGGTCCACAAAATACCCCAGCAGGTCCAGCTCCTCCTCGGCACCGCCGACGCTGATCTCCACGCCGGGGATCACCTCCAGAGGCGTGCCACGGGCGAGGGCCACCGCCTCCATAGCCCCCCGAGTGGTCTCGTGGTCGGTGATCGCCAGGTAGCGCAGACCGCGCGCGAGGGCCTCATGCACCACCTGGGCGGGGGACCACAGGCCATCTGAGGCGGTGGTGTGAACGTGGAGGTCGAGGCGGGAACTCATCGCTTCTCAATCACAAACCGGATGGCCGTCCGCTCCTGATCATTGATTTTGACGTCGGTGAACTCGGGGACACAGACAATGTCGATGCCATCCTGGGCCAGATA
>JAUQQB010000434.1 GCA_030550075.1 Chloroflexota bacterium
ATGAACGGTTTCTCCATGTTGCGAATCCGGAGGATCAGGGGATTGTAACGGGTGCGCAGATGTTCACCGATGGAGGCTACTTCCTCTGGACGCTCATAACGCTGTCGCATCTCCGCCAGATCCTGCCCGGCGCAGAATCCCCGCCCAGCCCCCGTGATGATCACCACACGCACCGCTTCATCACGCTCAACGGTGCGCAGGGCCTGTTGCAGTTCCTCGAACATTCGCTCGTTAAAGGCGTTCAGAACGTCCGGGCGGTTCAGGGTGATGAGCGCAACCCCATCCTGGACGTCGTAAAGTAGCGTCTCGTATGCCATGGCACGACCTCCTGTTCGGTGTAGATCGGGAGGGATAGCCAGCTGGATAGGCCTGTCCCTCCGGTTAATCCCTTGTGGGGATCAGCGCCGTCAGCCCTCCGATAAGGAGGGCAACGAATCCGGACGCCAGCGGGAGAAACCCCTGAATCCCCGGGAAAGGAAGCACGGGCCGTCCGAGGATCAATAGCGTGTAAGCTACCCAGCCTGCGATCAGGCTCAGCAGAGCGGCTCGCCACGCCTGATCCAGATTGCGGCGCCGCCCCAGCGCAAAGGCGATCGCGCTGAAGCCCAGAACGAACAGGTTGCTCCACCCGAAAGCCTGCCACCCGGATGAGGAAAACGGCCAGGCGATCAGGCTCGATGGACGCGGGGTGGGCGTCGGCGAAGGAGCAGGGGTCGGGATGATCGTGGGCTCCGGAGGACGAGTGGGCGTAGGCGGCACGACCGTCGCGATCCGACCTGGACGGTTCTTCTCGATCTGAATTTGTAGTCGATAAGAGAGGCGCGCCGGCTCGCTGACCGCCCGGATCTCCAGCGACCCCTCTCGATCCAGTGGGATATCCACTTCCGCGAAACCCTCGCGGGTTCGAGCGACGAAGGGACCGATGGTCCCCTGGCCCGTGTAGACACCGGTAAACGACACCGGCGTTCCATCAGGGACCACATATCCGTCCCGATCGTAGATAGGGCCGGCCCAGACCCGCAGGGCTTGCCCGACCTGAACCGCAACCGGAGTCGGGGTGCCGGAAGGAGCGCCTTCGCGAGGGCCCGCCCCGAGAGGGATCACCTGATTGGGATCCGGCCGCAGGCGATCCGCCAGATCGTAGCCGATGGCCGCGATGGAGATCGGCGGGCGACTGCGAGGCGTGAGCGCGCCGAACAGCACACGGGCCATGATCTCCACCGCCGGAGGCACATGGGTCCAGATGGCCTCGTACCGGCTCAACCGGGCGATCTCCCGCGCGGTCAGGGGGTAAAGCGCTCCAAACCCCCAGAAAACAACCTGCTTCCCCAGCAACAGCTCCGCATGTTCCCCAAGAAGGAAATGGGGGAAGCTGGAGGCGGGATACGCGGGATGCTCATCCAGGGCTGCGATTACGATCCATGTGGAACGCTCGAACTCCGGCCGCAGATCCGGCGCCCCGGGGGTCTGGGTAAGAAAGGCCATCGCTTCCTCAAAGGTGTGCACAGAGAGCCGGGTGGGGTCCAGCGTGCCGCCGCTGGCCGTCAGCAGGGCCTGGGTCACGGTCTCCGTGGGCAATAGCGGCTGTTCCGGGCAGGCCGCACAGGCCCGTACCGTTCGCCCATCCACCAGCACCAGGATCGACTCCCCCGCCTGCGGGAGGGGGAGGGAGGTGGAGCCGGTGGGGTGGAGGCGCACCACCGCGCCTTCTAAGACCTGGCGGACCACCTGGAGATGTTCCGGGACGCCCACGGATTGACGGAGCCGCTGGCCGCTTGGAAACACTGCTCCCGTGGCGAAGCCCGGATAGAGTGCGTATTTCAGGCGCAGGATGCGGGCGACAGCGCTGTTCACCAGGTTCTGGAAGGCCAAATCCGTGGAATACTTTTCGCTGAAAAACCGGATGACCTCGACGGCGTGGCGGGCCGCCTCCGAGGGATTCGCGTGAAGGTCCCCCAGCCAGATCAGATCATTGCCCGCCAGGAAGGCATCCATGGCGGCCCGGCGGAAATCAACCTCCCCCCGCTCATCGGTATACAGCGTGCGGAGGATGCGATGTCCCAGGGGAGGGGAGAGCAGAACGCCGCCGCTATCCCGCCAGGTTTTGATCTCCGGTAACGCCAGCAAGGCCCCCAGCGCGTTCCCATCCACGGCCAGGGGGCGAGTCCACTCCTGGGCGCTCCCCCCAAAGCCCCGGATCCGGACCGTCGAAACCTGGACCGCTCGAAGCAGCGGGCGGCCGGTCTCCGTGGGCGTTCGCATAAGCTCCAGGAAAGGGACGAGGTCAAAGGCGACGAGATCTTCTTTGGTGAGGATCGCGACCCGTTCAGCCCGGCCGTAGGCGCGGCCTTCGCCAGGGAAGGACCCGGGCGCCACCAGCAAGCGCCCTCCGCTGCCGGCCAGCAGGCCGCTCAGGTAAGCCCGGGCGATGCGACTGACCCATTGCGGGTCTCCGCCGAAGGTTTGTGCGCCGACGTCTCCCATCTCCGGTCGGGGCTCCAGCAGGACGTCCAGGGGAGGGCCCAGGAGCAGATTCACCCCCACCGACTGGAGTTCCTCGCCCAGCGCCTGTCCGACCGCCTGAACACGCTCAGGATCCCAGCTGGCGCCCAGGGCCAGAGGGGAGGGCAGTGGCATCGCTCCGCTGGTCCACGCGGAAAAAGGAGGGCCATCGCCCTGCTGCCGTAGCCCAATGAACAGAGGGATGAAGGGGGTGAGCGTGGCGGCCTGTTGCTGGAGCGAGAGCGTGATGGAAAGCAATTCGGAGGGAGTATCGCCCAGATTGGTGAAATTCCCCTGTTCCGGGCTGAGGACCACGCCGCCAACCCGCTGTTCGGTGAGCAGCGAACGGAGCGGATGATCTGAACGGGCGATCGAGCCGGGCAGCGTCACCAGGAACAGCTGTCCCACCTTGGCCTCCGGCGGCATCTGGGCCAGCAGGCGGGCGATGAATTCATCTTCACCCCCCTGTGCCATGGCCGGCGGGAGCGGGAGAAGCCCCACCGCCAGGGCGATCGCCAGCGCCCAGCGAATCCATCGGTTCAACGTCTCAACCTCCAGAGCGCAGGAGC
>JAUQQB010000435.1 GCA_030550075.1 Chloroflexota bacterium
CGCCAAAGGCGCCCGGCTCGCCCCCAACTTCATCCTCCCCACGGCCCGAGGGGCTATGGGGAGGGGGATTCAGGGGGGTAGGGCCATCCGCTCAATCTCCCCCCAGCGCTTGCAGCAGCGCCTCCGCATCCTGGGCAAAGGGTGCAGGGGGGTTGGTTTCCAGAAACTGGTGAAGCCGTGCGTGGGCCTCCTCCTCCTGTCCCTGCTGGGCGAGCAGCCGGCCGAGCCAGTAGAGGGCCTCCGGCATCCCGGGGCGCAGGGCCAGAGCCCGGCGGAGGTCCGCCTCGGCGCCGGGGAAATCCCCTTCGAGCAGGCAGGCGGTTCCGCGCCCGACATAGGCTTCCGGGAAATCGGATCGGAGCCGGAGCGCCTGATCGAACGCCTGTCGCGCTTCCGGGATCCGGTTCTGCTGGAGGAGGGCCGCGCCCAGCAGGTAATGCGCCCGCGGCTCTTGAGGATGCCGCGCCAGGATGGCCTGGGCTTCGGCAACGGCCTCGCTCAGACGGCCGCTTCGATAAAGAACGATCCCCAGGCCCAAACGGGCCGGCCCGTGTTCCGGCGCCTGCCGCAGCACCTCCCGATAGACCTGTTCGGCCTCCCCCATGCGGCCGGCCATCACATATGCATCTCCCAGCCAGACCCGGGCGTCCAGCGCTTCAGGATGCTCCCGAACGAAGGACTCCAGTTGCGCGAGGGCGGCGAGGGCGTCCCCTCGCTGCAACGCCTCCCGGGCCTGCGCCAGCCGGGGATTCAACGTTGGGGTTGGAACGGGCATCCGGGTCGGGCGACAGGCCAGGCTGAGCCCCAGCCCCATCAGGGCGAGGGCAAGCGCCTGCTTCATCCTTCCTCCTGCGCCTGGAGGTTGAGGACGATCACCTGGGTTTCCTCGGGCAGATCCCCCCGGGAGATCTTCAGGACGTCCAGGGTGGGCGCCTTCTCGCTGCCCATCTCTTTCAGGAATTTCTGGACCGGATCCAGTTTGATAGTCAGGCCGGGAACACGGTAGTGCATCGGGATCACGATGCGGGGCTCCAGGAGGCTGACGACCTCCGCAGCCTGGGCGGCGTTCAACGCCTCCCCGCCACCGACGGGGACGAGCAACACATCCACCTCGCCCAGGACCTCCTCCACCTCGGCCTGGGATGGCACATGCTGGAGATCCCCCAGGTGGCAGACCCGCAGGTCTTCCAGCTCGAAGAGGAAGATCGTGTTGCGCCGCCCGCGGTCCCGCTTGCGCCGGTTCTCCGGCCGGATCTCCAGGCCGGTGATGAACACGCCGCTGATCTCGTATTCCCCGGGCCCGCTGAGAACATGCGGCTCGCCCTTAACGGCGCGGACCGCGTTGTGGCCCGGTGCGTCATGGCTGACGGTAACGATGTCCGCCTTCAGCCGGGGCAGGTTGAGCCCCACGCTCCGATCATACGGGTCCGTCACCATCGTCGCTGTCCGGCTGCGGATGCGGAAGCAACTCAAGCCAAACCATGTGATCTCCATCGCTCCAGCGCCTCACCATTGGGATGCATTCCATCCGGATTGGCCCGGGCGGACCGGGCCCCGCTGTGGATTAATCGTATCACATCGCCGGACATTGATGCGAGCGCTCACAACAATGGAGGGATAGAAAGAGGATCCGCAGCGCCCGACGTGTTATAATCACGGGGAATATCATAAATCGAAGGGGTCTGGGACGCGCCTTCGACACGCCCCTCGATGCAGCCGCAGGTTCAGGGGAAGGCGGCGAACCGGCTTTCGATCCGGGGAGGATCCGCGAGCGAGCTCGCTGGAACGCACAGACCCGATCCGGCTTACAATAAAGCGAAGCGCCTGCCAGGGCGATCGATTCTTCATAGGTGAAAGCCCAGGATCCTCGAGCGCGAAGCGAAGGAGGTTATCGATGGGCAATCGAGGGAAAGGGAATGCCTCGAAAGCGGCCACCGCGCCGGGCGTGCAGCTGGACGTGACCACCAAGCTTTCATTCTATCGCCAGATGGTCCTGATCCGGCGCTTTGAGGAGCTGGCCCGCATCGCCTATCAACAGGGTAAGATCGCCGGCTTCCTGCATCTTTATATCGGTGAGGAAGCCATCGCGGTGGGGGCCATCGCCGCCCTGCGGCCGGAGGACCATCTCCTCACGCACTACCGGGATCACGGCCACGCCATCGCCCGGGGCCTGGACCCCCGCGTCCTGATGGCGGAGCTGTTCGGCAAGGTTACCGGATGCAGCCGGGGCCGCGGCGGGTCGATGCACTTCGCCAGCCGGGAGCATCACTTCTGGGGCGGCCATGCCATCGTCGGAGGGCACCTTCCCATGGCCGTCGGCCTGGCCTTCGCCGCCAAATACCTGGGGGAGCCCCGCGTGACGATGGTCATCTTCGGGGATGCGGCTACCGATATCGGGGAGTTCTATGAGGCGCTGAATATGGCGGCCCTCTGGAAGACCCCGACCGTGTTCCTCTGCGAAAACAACCTCTACGGAATGGGCGTAGCCATTGAGAAGGCCTCTGCCGTGACGGAGGTCTATAAGAAGGCCTGTATGGCCAACATCCCCGCGGAACGCATCGACGGGATGGACGTTCTGGCCGTTTACGAAGCCGCCGTTCGCGCGGTCGAATGGGCCCGCGCCGGAAACGGCCCCTATTTCCTGGAAGCCGTCTGCTATCGTTTCCAGGGCCACTCCGTGGCCGACCCCGAGCTGTATCGCACGAAGGAAGAAATCGAGAAGTGGAAGCAGCGGGACCCCATTCAGCGTTTCCGCCGGCATCTCATCGAGGTCGAAGGGATCCCGGAGGCGCAGCTGGACGCCCTCCACGAAGACGTCGAGCGGGAGATGGAAGACGTCATGCGGTTTGCGGAGGAAAGTCCGGATCCCCCGCTGGAGGAGCTTTACGATTTCATTTACGCCAACCCGGTGGGGGCCTGGCGGGGGGATGAGCGGTTCCTCCAGGAATGGGAGGGCGCGTGATCCGGCGCCCAATCGGGTGGCCCACGGGTTTTTCTCTCCATAGGACTTACGCAGTTCGTTTCCCATGGGGGCTTTGGGGGCGGAGCGGGGCGCCGAAGGCGCCCC
>JAUQQB010000021.1 GCA_030550075.1 Chloroflexota bacterium
GGGCGGGGGGGGGCCCCTCCGCCCCCCGCCCCAGCCCAAAAACCCAGGAAAGAGAGCCAACCGCATAACTCCTAAGGATATCCCGGGTGCCGGGCCGGAGGGCTTCCGCCCGCGGCCCAGCACCCGAGCCCTTCAGCGTCCACCTCCTGTTATGACCTGTGGGAATCAGGACTGGCTCGCCGCCCGCCAGTCATCCGGCGGTGGCTCCGGAATGGTGTCGCTGGGGATCCATTTCTTATAGATCTCCTTCCAGCGCCCGGAGGTCTTCAGCTCTTTGATGACCGTGTTAACCGCCTCCAGCAGTTCCTTCTCCCCCTTCTTCACCCCGACACCATAAGGCTCCACCGTGAAACGGCCCCCGACAACCTTCCACTTGTCCGGCTCCTGACGCACAAAACCGTAAAGGATGATGTCATCGGTCGTCACCGTATCCACCCGTCCGGCGTCCATCGCCGCCACGGCTTCCGAGTAGGTATCGAAGAGCACCACCTCAATGTTCAGACCCTGCTGATCAGAGATCGCTCGGATGTTCTTCTCCGAAGTGGAGCCCTTCACTGTGCCCACCCGCTTGCCCTTGAGATCCTGGAGGCCATTGATGGGGCTGTTCTTGGGAACCAGTAGAGATTGCCCGGCGATGTAGTAGACAATCGAAAAGTCGATCTCCTTCAGACGCTCTTCGTTGATCGTCATCGTAGAGGCGACGATATCAACTACTCCTTCTTTCAGGAAGGGGATGCGATTCTTGGAGATGGCTTCTTTGATCTCCACCGCATTGGGGTCTCCAAAGATGTATTCCGCCACTGCCCGGCAGATCTCCACATCGAAACCTTCGACCTGGTTGGTCCGGGGGTTCAGATAACCGAAGGTGGGGATGTCGTATTTCGTGCCACAGATGAGCTTACCGCGGTCCTGGATCTTACGGAGGAGGGTTCCTTCGGGGGCCAGAGGAGCACGGCCTTTCTTCGCCGGCGGAGTCCCAGCGGGCGCCTGACATGCGGCGATCAGCAGCGCCAGGACCCATCCGATCCATAGCCATCGGAAGCGCTTGGACCACATTGCTCACCTCCTCTTGTGGAGTTCGCAGATGAGCCTCTCCCCACGGCTCTTCAGGCCGTGGGGAGAGGAGATCCGGCCTGTTTTGAGGACCGGGCGCCTCCGGCACTCCCGCACCCGGTCCCAACATCCTGAGGAGGAGACCCGCTCATAAAGCGAGGGATCGATCCGGATTGCTCCTCCACGCCCCTTCCATCGCTCTCAATGACGCAAGACCTGGCTCAGGAAGACACGGGTGCGTTCGTGTTTGGGGTTCTCGAAGATCTCATCGGGGGTTCCGATCTCCACGATCCGTCCGCCCTCCAGGAACACCATGCGATCCGCCACATGGCGGGCGAAGCCCATTTCATGGGTAACCACCACCATGGTCATCCCTTCGCGGGCCAGGTCCTCCATGACATCCAGCACCTCTTTGATCATCTCGGGGTCCAGGGCGCTGGTCGGCTCATCGAATAGCATGATCCTGGGTCGCATCGCCAGACCCCGGGCGATCGCCACGCGCTGCTGCTGGCCGCCGGAGAGCTGAGCTGGATAGGCATGGGCTTTCTCCGGGATCCCCACGCGCTCCAGGAGCTGCATGGCCAGCCGTTCCGCCTCCGTCCGCGGCACTTTCTTCACATGAACCGGCCCCAGGATAATGTTCTCCAGTACCGTCAAGTGCGGAAACAGATTGAATTGCTGGAAGACCATACCGATCTCCTGGCGGAGCCGGTTGACATTGATCCTCGGTTCATGGACCGGGATGCCATCCACCCACAGCTCTCCAGAGTCGATTGGCTCCAGCCGGTTGATGGTGCGGATCAGCGTGCTCTTCCCGCCCCCGCTGGGGCCGAAAATCACCACCACTTCCCCTTCGTAAATATCCAGGTTGACCTCCCGCAGAACGTGGAGGTTCCCAAACCACTTATTAACCTTCCGGAACGAGATGATCGGCTGCCCCCCCATCATCAACTTCCCAGGCTTGAGTTTGAGAGAATGCATTTTCAGACTGGGCGCCTTCCGCGCCGGTCTGAAGCATATTATACCTGACTTGTAATTACTTACCCTGCAAGCAAGCTGACCGGCTGATGGGCAAACAGGCTATACAAGACGGCAAAGACATTTCACCCTTGCTTGCGACAGGTAGAAATCACACCCTGCAAGCGAGCATATACCCGCGCACCGTCTTCGGTACGAAAGCAACTACTTACCTTCTGCTTGACCTTCGCCGGGCGCAGATCGCGTTCGGCTTGCTTATCGCTGAACGGCACCCCTGCTACCAGGGCAAAGGCAAGTGCCGCATCTTCTTGTTCCTTCAGACGGCAGAGCGGATTCCGTCCTGCTGTGTTTTTCGCTCGCCCTTTCCCCTTCTTTGACACAGGTGGTGGCTCTTCCTGCTCGGCCTGGGCAAGAATTTGACGATACCGCTGGCGCATCTCTTCGGCTACTTCCGGCTGATTTGCTCCGATGGCATTTTGTGGTCAACTGAGAGCTTCGTTGCCAACGCTTGCACCCCAGGCCCATATTGCACCCTACTGGTCACGTAAGCGGGATACTCCCCACGCTGGCGCTGCCCACAGCATTCGATTTCGCCCAACTGATGTTCCATCACTTTCAGCTTCGGCTCGGGCAGATCAAACACCTGGCACCGGCTTACTACACGATACGCTTCGTCCCTGCCAGCTAAGGTCGCCTTTTCCGACACCCATCGCTCGAAGGCGGTTTGTGGCTGTTCTGGCTGTTCTTCCCCAGACGACGCATTGAAGCCATGGGGAATGTCCCTCAGCGACCTTCACTCATTCATAGACCTGAGGCTCCAACCGGCGGACCCGGATCTTGCGGATACGGCGGCCGAGGACCTCCTCCACCCGGAACTCCAGCCCTTCTTCGCTGAAGGTTTCCCCTACCGTGGGGATGCGCCCCAGACGTTCATAGATATAGCCCGCCAGGGTATCTGCGCCTTCCGTTGATAATGTGGCCCCTAGCAACTCCTGGACCTCATCGAGGTCCACCCGCCCATCGAAAAGATATGTATGTTCATCCATGGGCAGCACCAGGGGCTCCTCTGAACGGTCGAATTCATCCTGGATCTCGCCTACGATCTCCTCCAGGATATCCTCGATCGTCACCAGGCCCGCCACTCCTCCATACTCATCGACCACAATCGCCATGTGAACCTTTCGATGTTGCATCTCCCGAAGGAGATCCACAATCCGTTTGCCTTCAGGGACAAAGTAGGGCGGGCGCAGCAATTCTTTGAGAGAAGCTTCCTGGATCCTATCCCGCATTAGACGGAGAAGATCCTTCGCATAAAGCACACCAACGATATGATCGATGGTGCCCTCGTAAACGGGGATGCGGGAGTAACCGGCCTGGAGGATCACATTGAGCGCTTCGGACAGGGAGGCGGTTACAGGGATCGCGACCATATCGGGCCGGGGGACCATGATCTCCCCAACCACGGTATCGTGAAGCTCAAAGATGGAAACGATCATCTCTTTCTCGGTGGTCTCAATGGCCCCGCCCTCCTCCCCGGCGTCCACCAGTGTGCGAAGCTCAGCCTCATCAATGACCGGGGCCGCTCGCCCTTCTACCCGTGGACCCATTCGGGAGGCGAGATAACGTAGCGGGCCCGTCAGCCATCGTAACAGCATCAGGGTCAAAGCGCCCGCGATCGCCAGGGTTTGCGTGTAACGCTGACCAAGCGCCCGTGGCCAGGATTCCCAGGGTCCATGCAGGAGCCAGGCCAGGATCAGCCAAAAGAACGGCATCCCGAGGGATAGTCCCGAACGCAGGAAAAGCCAGCAGGTTCCCAAACTGGCCACCGCGAGGTCCAGAGAGAGAAGCCCCAGCTGCAGGCTCTGGAGCCGGATCGCGCTATCTTCAGCCAGCCGATGAAGCCATGAAGCGAGAAAACGCCCTTCTTGGGCCCAGGCCCAGCGTTTCTCCTCTGGAAGGGCCAGGATCGCTGCTTCAGAGACGACAATCCAGGCCCGCAACATTAGGCCCGCCAGCACACTCAACCCGAATATCCAATCACTCCTTCCTTCCATTTAGCCCAGTCCCTCATCCAGGTAAGCCTTAATATTGTGCTCTACGGCGTAGGCGGCCGCCTCCGCGCGATTCGACAACCCGAGTTTGCTGAGGATGCTGCTCACGTAGTTCCGCACGGTCCCCTCGCTGAGAAAGAGCATCTGAGCGATCTCTCGATTCGTCTTTCCCTCAGCGATCAGCGCCAGCACCCGCAACTCCTGCTCGGTGAGATCTTTGAAGGCGGAAGCCATAGCGCTGCGCCGCACCGCCCGCACATGTCGAAGCAGGCGTGGGGTCATCGAAGGATCGATCAGGGCTTCCCCTCGCGCCACGCGTTCGATCGCCGTGATCAGCTCATCGCTGCCGATTTGTTTCAACACATACCCGGAGGCCCCTGCCTCGATCGCCTCAAGAAGCAGCTCATCCTCCGCATAGGAGGTCAGCATGATCACCCGGGTTTCCGGAAGCGTTTCGACAATCCGCCGCGTGGCCTCGATGCCGTTCCCGCCGGGCAGGCGGATATCCATCACGATCACATCCGGCCGGTGATCCAGCGCCTTCTGAACGGCTTCATCAGCCGATCCGGCCTCCGCCACCACCCGGAAGTCCGGCCGCCGTTCCAGCAACGCGCGCAAACCTACCCGCACCACCTCGTGGTCATCGACGATCATGATCCGCACCGTTCGCATGCCTGATCCCCTCCTGATCATGCCGCTTGAGGTAGAAGCCGACGCAACCAGCGTGGGCGGGCCATCGCCTGTTCCAGCCCGGCAAGGGCGCCTTGGGCGGCCCGCTCTCCCCGTTCCAGGATTTCCGGTGCCAGATCCAGGGCGAACACCGGAATATCCCCGGTAGGCACGCGGATCAACCAGTCTGGCGGCGCTTGCGCGAGGCGAGCCTCGGTGATCCACCGTGCCATAATTCCCACCGAACCGAATACCACTTCCAGCGTTCGATTCCAACGCGCCCGGCGGGTCAGCCATCGCACCAGCAATGGGCCAGGCAGCTCTTCCGGGAAACGGCGATCTGCCCGCCCGGGCTCCACCCAGGAAAGATCCACGCCAATCACAAAGGTGGCTCCCAGCGCCCGCGCGGCATCCACCGGAAGCGGATTCAGCACCCCTCCATCAACCAGACGTCGCCCCTTCCACCAGACCGGCGGGAAGACGCCGGGGAAGGCGCTGGTGGCCAGCATCGCCTCTACCAGCGGACCCCGATCCATCCAGATCTCCTCCCCGGTATCCAGATCCACGGCCACGGCCGCAAAGCGAATCGGGAGATCCTCAATGAGGACATCCCCCACTACTTCCCGCAGGAAGCGAGCCCAGCGTTCCGTTCCGATCAGGGCGTTCCCATTCGGGTCCAGTCGCATGAACATCCGCCATCCGATCCGGCGGGCCAGCGTCTCAATCGCCTCCGGCGGAAGACCAGCGGCAAATAATCCTCCCACAATCCCCCCGGCACTGGTACCGGTGACGATCTCCGGTCGCCAGCCCGCCTCAACCAGCACGCGAAGCACCCGGATATGCGCGAACCCTCGAGCCCCTCCGCCGCTCAACGCGATCCCCAGCCGATGCGGGTGCCTGATTCCCCAGCGCATGACGGAGTTCCTCGACAGGCAGGTTGCCACCCGTTTGGTCCCATTGAATTATAATTCGAGAATTAACCGGGGTGGCCCCTCCATATTCTTTCCTTCAGTTTGGTAAAGCCGTGCGAGGAGGAAGAAGAGGGATTTCCTCCATCACATTGTGCCCTCGCCCCTGTGCCTCGGAGCGACCACTTTAACCCGTGGTGCAGGAATTTAAAATTCGGGTAGCCTTCGCATCGTAAATAATCAGCCCTTCTGCCTCTCCCTACGATCTGAAGGGTCGTGAGGAGAGGCAGGGAAGTTAAGGGGTCTGGAGCGCGTCTCCGGCGCGTTCCGGGATCCTCAATACCTGGCTTCCCATTTACAATGTGAGCACTATTGCTTCATCCAGATGTGTTTTGAGGATATAGGATGGGGAAGGCCAATCGCCTCACCCCCGCCCTTCAAGGAGCCAAAACGAAAATAGGAGTTACGCAGTTCGTTTCCCATAGGGGCTTTGGGGTGGGGCCATTCCATCCCACCTTTGGAGCTTTCAACTGCGTAACTCATAGAAAAATCAAATGCGGAAGAAGCACTATCAAAACTCGAAGGGAGGGTTTGACTCTATGTCCCGCTGGACCCGTCGGAGGCTCTTAAAACAAATCGGATGGATCGGGTTGGGCCTGGGAGCTGGGGCCTGCGCGCGCGCCCTGGGGCTCCGCACCCCCATCCCTTTCCCCACCCCCTCGCCCAGCCTGACTCCGAGCCCCAGCCCGTCGCCCTCGATCACGCCAATCCCCACCGATACCCCTGTGCCTGCCTCGCCAACGCCGGCGCCCACGCCCACCAAGACGCCCTGGCCGACATTCCCACGCCCCAGCAAACTGGGGATCGTGGTTCAGTGGTTCCGGGATGTACACATCGTCAACCTGATCGTGAACACCCGGATGCGCGTGGCCAAGATCATCGACGATTTCGGCCGGGCGCCGGAGATCAAGGCGGGATCCCCGAACACGATTCTGGTTGGCCGGATCACCCACAACTTTGATTTCGGGGAGCATATCCGGGATGGGCGCACGGATATGCGAGCAGCTGCCGAATGGTATGTGAACCAGTTTATGGACAAATATCTGGCGAATCCCCATATCGATTACTGGGAAGGCCATAATGAGCCGCGGCCCCACAACCACGAGGTGATGCGTCTCTTCGCGCAATTCGAAATCGAGCGCATGAAGCTGATGGCCCAGCGAGGTCTGAAGTGCGCGATCGGGAACTTCCCGAACGGCTCGCCGGATCTGGAGCTATGGGTCGATTTCCTCCCTGCCCTCCAGGTCGCCCAACAGCTGGGCGGAATCCTGGCGCTTCACGAATACGCTTCCCCCACAATGGATGCAGGGGTGGATCATCAGACCGGGGAAGGATGGTTCACTCTGCGCTATCGCAAGGCATATCGCTATATGGTGCCGCCTGCCTATCAGATTCCCATTGTGATCACCGAGATGGGGATCGATGATATCCCCACCTTCCAGGGGCCGCCCAGCCGGGGCTGGCGGAACTACCTGAGCTATTGGGAGCAACAGGGGTATGGGAACCCTCACTTCTTTTATCTGCGTCAGCTGTGGTGGTATGACGAGGAGCTTCAGAAGGATGATTATGTCATCGGGGCTACCATTTACATCGCCGGGGCCTATGATAGCCAGGATCCCTATGAGATTATGGTGGAACCCTTCCGCGAAATGTTCGAGGATTATCTCCGGGCGCATCCGAATCCATAATCAGTTGCCTCGCTCTCCGATTGGATCCGGCCGGACGAGGGGAGCGCCTTCCTTTCGCCCGAGCAACGGTCCCGAGCCCCAACCTTTCGCGGTGGATATGCGAATTTTCTGGGTGAGGTGGGCTGTTGAAGAGGGCCCTCCTCACCTCGGAACCTTCTGCACTTTAGTCATACAAGGACAACAATATGATGCTTCCCGAACGCTGGGTGCTGGCTTCGGCTTCCCCGCGACGCCGAACGTTGATCCAGCTTCTCGGACATCCAATAGAGGTCCTGTCGGTCTCCATTGATGAGACACCGGAGCCGCGTGAGGATCCGGCGGCCTATGCGGCTCGTCTGGCGCTTGCCAAGGCCGCCGCCGGGGCCCGGCTTGCTCCGGACGCGCTGGTTTTAGCAGCGGATACCCTGGTGGATCTGGAAGGGAAGATCCTGGGCAAGCCGGAGGGGACGCAGAAAGCGCGGGCAATGCTCCAGGCTTTGCGTGGGCGTCCCCACCAGGTGCACACGGCCGTTGCGGTCTACAACCCCTCTCGAGGCGAGCATTTGCTGGAGGTGGCCACCACGCGGGTCTGGATGCGACCCTACACCGATCCAGAGATCGAAATCTATCTGGCTACCGGCGATCCTCTGGATAAAGCTGGCGCTTACGCAATCCAGCACCCCGGTTTTCAACCCGTTCGGATGGTGGAAGGTTGCTATGCGGCGGTGGTGGGGCTACCGCTTTGCCATATCGCCCAAGCCCTGCGCCGCTGGGGCTGGTCTCCGCCAGAGGATTTGCCTGCGCGGTGTCAGTCCGCCCTTGGACATCGCTGCGCCGTTTACCCGGAGATCTTCGCTTCCTCTCGATAGTCCGTCGGCTGATGGCACACAGAGGTTACGCAGCTGGTTTTCTCCTGCGGGTTTTCAGGTCTGATCCCCTATTATCGGGCTCGCAGGTCTAGAAGAGAGAAATCGCCTCTGAGATTTAGGGGTGGAGCAGTATGCCGGAGAGGCCGAGGGACGATGGAGGTCCTTGACGCACTGCCCGCGAGTCCTTATAATTTGTAAGGACCTTCCCCGGTAGCTCAACAGGCAGAGCAGCCGGCTGTTAACCGGCGGGTTGGAGGTTCGAGTCCTCCCCGGGGAGCCAGAGGCCGCCGCTGGGCGGCCTTTTGTTTTTTCAGGCTCTCCAGGGAGGATGATGGATGGCACGCCGCCCATCATTCTGAAATGAGGCCGGGGATCGGGATCCGGGGGCGCGCCCCCGGATCCCTGACTGCCTCAGTCATCGCTTCCCACAGGGTTGTGGGGATAGGCAAAAGAGCAAAGCATTTACAGGGCCAGCACCACCAGCTCGGTTTCAAAAGGCGCAAGGGAGATCTTTATGCTTGCGGAAACCCCGATGTTTCTGGAGAACTCCCCGGCGATGGATCTTCTCCCCGATGATGACCGATGCGAGATTTGTGGGTTTCCCATGGAGGAGATCCACTGCAAGCTTCGCTGCCCGAATTGCGGGCGGATGCGGGATTGCTCGGATCCATAATGCAGAGCTGGATCCGTAAAGGAAGATAAGGAAGCGTTAGCGCATTGGCAATGGAAGGGTTTGGGGCGGCCGTCGTCCGTTGAGGGTGATGAAAGGAGCCGCTCGGGCCATGGAGACCCCAAGGGCCGCCAGGCCCTCCAGCTGGCTTAAACGACCCTCTCGCCGTGCCTGAAGAATCGCCCGCGCCGTTTTCGGACCGATCCCCGGGATCCGCACCAGTTCCTCATAAGAAGCCCGGGTGATCTCCACTGGCTGATCCGCCAAAGCCCGGCGCGCCCACGCCAGTTTCGGATCCTCCGTGAGGGGCAGGTTCCCCGCCTCATCAAGGGGTAGCTCTTCAAATCGGAAACCATAAACCCGCAACAGCCATTCCGCCTGATAGAGCCGCTGCGCTCGCAACGGCGAGGTCGGCGGGAGATCCTCCAAAGGCGTGTCCGGCACCGGGTGGAAGGGCGAATAGTATACACGGGCCAGGCCGATCTCCCGATGCAGCCGCGCCGTGGTCTCCAGGATCTCCCGATCGCTCTCTTCAGCCGCCCCCACCACCAGCTGGGTCGTCAACGATGGCCAGCGCCCGGACCAGGCGATCGCTGAAGGCTCCTCTCGACGGATCCGCCCGGCGGTGTAAAGCGGCCCCTCGAGTTCCGCCATAAAGGCCTTATGGGGCGCCAGGCGGGATAGCCGCTCCGGGTTTGGGGCCTCCAGATTGATGGACACCCGGTCTGCCCATCGCATGGCCTCCCGCACCTGCTCCGACTCTGCGCCGGGCATCAGCTTCAGATGAAGGTATCCCCGATAGCCATACCGTCGTCGGAGTAACTCCGCCACGGCCAACAACCGATCCTGAGTCCGCACACCTCCTCCCAGGATCCCGGAGCTCACGAACAACCCATCCACCAACCCCCGCTGATGCATCGCATCGAAGGCCCGGGCCAGTTCGTCCGGCTGGAAGGTGGCGCGGCGGAAGGAACGGCCGGCCCGGAACGGACAGTAGTAACAATCCCGCTCGCAGGCGGAGGTTAATAAGACTTTCAGGAGGCGAACCGGACGGCCATGGGCGCGCGCCTCGTAAATACATTCCATGAGCGGCGTCCTGGCCCGCCCGGAGGAATCCGTCTCCTCCGCCGGTTCCCAGATCGCCGCCTGTGTTAAGAGCGTTAGCTTCGTCTCGAGATCCATATGGCATTCGTGTATTCGTGCCCCATTCGTGGACGGCGCTTTTCTCTCGGCAATTTTTCGGACACTCTCTAAGCACCGACAGGCTCAGAGGTCTTCCCGTAAGCCCGCTCGATCTCCACGACCTGAGCTAAGCAGGCGTCATCCTCTGGATTCGGGATATACCGGGTGCTGAACCAGGCCTCCAGGATCTCCCGGGCCATCGCCTCAGAGGTTCGACGCAGGCTCATACAGAGGACATTGGCATTATTCCAGAGGCGAGCCCCTCGAGCCGTCTCGGCGTCATCGCAGAGCGCCGCCCGGATCCCCGGGACCTTGTTCGCAGCGATGCTGACCCCCGTCCCGGTCCAGCAGAACAGGATCCCCTCATCCGCCTCTCCCCGCGCGATCTTCTCCGCCACCATCCGGGCCACCTCAGACCAGGATTGCTTGACACCGGCGAGAGGGCCGACCGGCTCCACTTCGAATCCACGGCGCCGCAACTCCTCCAGGACGACATCCGTCAGATGGGTGCGCTCATCGCTTCCGACGACAATTCGCATGGCCACTCCTCCTTTCGCAACGCGCATCGCCTTCTGCAACTTCAGACCGGATGGGGGGCATCTGGCTCCTCCCAACCCGGGTTCAGCTTTCCAGGGAAACGGAGCTCTCCGCGAAGGGATCTGGCCCACCGGGCCATTCCGGCGCACCTCACTCCGGACATTCGTGCTGGATCCCCTCCACCCAGGCCACGATCTGGTCCAGGAGAACCGAATCTAAACGCGAGGCATCCAGACAGACTCGAGGCTCCAGATAGGCATCCAGGATCCATACTTTTGAACTTTCAAGAGCTGAATGGAGCAGCCCGGGATCTATGAAGCGGACACCGTGCGGTAGAGTCGTCGGCGCAGGGGTGAGGATCACCAGAGCCGCCCCGGCTTCGGCAGCGGGCTGAGCGGCAGCTTCCCACCACCGTAATCGCTCCGGCTCGGGCTCCAGTTCGACAGCGACGATCACGGGCGCCTGGTGGCGATAGGACTGCAGCATCTCCATCACGCGGGGAGATCGGAACACCGGGCACGCCTCCTTTCATCGTTCCACGGCCTTCGTAGTTCATTATAACCCACTGGGGTTTGCCGTTCGATCCCTGGCGAAATAGATTTATCGCCGGAATGTGACTATTCCGCCACTCTCACGCCACGCCATACGGATCTGGGTGTTTTACACGGGTTTTCTCCTGGGGGCTTTGGGGGGCGGAACGGGGTGCCTTCAGCGCCTCGCTCCGCTCCCAAGCCCCCCGAGGGAATTTGTGTAACTCATGTTGTTAAAATGGAAAATTGTCCTAACATGAATGAAAAGCCCTGTTCACACCTGGGCATAAGGCAGAGCGAAGAGTCTGTCTCACGTGCTCAAATCGACCCCATGAACGTGCCCGATGACGACCGGACAGGCTGCCTTCGGCATCTTGTCCGGCCCTCAAAGTCCCCTTACCGTAAATTACTGAACTCTGGACAAAGGGGGCCGCGGGTTATGCCGTTTCGATACGCTCCCTGGACCAATCGAGCCTCTCCCCCCTTTCTCCTCTCCCCGCGGTCCTTTGGGCTGCGGGGAGAGGAGAATTAATGGGATGTTTTTAGGGGTGGGCGAGTTTGTCCAAAGTCCAGGTAATTACGCAACCAGTCTTTGGCTATTTGAGGAGGGCGAGTCCCCCGGCGAGACCGATAGGTTTCACTTAGACAGGGCTCGGCTGAAGCCTCGCCCTCCCAATGGGTGCTTCCGAGCGTGCTTCCGGGTATGCGGTGAAATCTCTACGCTTTCCATCCACGGATGGATCAGGAAAGGAGGGGATGATGGGCCGGGATGGGGCATTGAAAGGATGGCCCATCACAGGCTGGCGGCGAAAGCACGCCGAGTCCCGTGAGGATGTGGTGATCGTGGAGGAGCCCCTGGAGATCCAGGTCGCGCTCCCCGGCGAGGGGACGACGGAGATCTTCCCGGTCGCGGTCACCATGCGGACCCCTGGGCACGATGAGGAACTGGCGCTGGGTTTCCTTTACACCGAAGGCCTGATCGATGACCCTCAGCGGTTTGCCCGCGGCCTGCGGATCGAACGCCCCTCCCCCCATGAGGCGCGGGTGATCCTGCCACCGGAGATGCGGATTGACCGGCAGCGACTGACCCGGCATTTCTACATGACCAGCAGCTGCGGGGTGTGCGGGAAAGCGGCCATCGAAGCGGTTTTTGTTCAGGGGTTCCCACCGCTGCCGGAGGAGGAGCCCGTGATCCCCATCGGGCTCCTCTACGATCTTCCCCAGCGGCTTCGGGAGGCGCAGGCCCTCTTCCGCCGGACCGGCGGGTTGCATGCGGCGGCGATCTTCGATCCCGAGGGGCGGCTGCTTTATCTGCGGGAGGATGTGGGCCGTCACAACGCGGTGGACAAGGCGATTGGAGCAGCGCTTCACGAGGGATGCCTGCCGCTGGGCCGGGCGCTGATGCTGGTGAGCGGCCGGGCGGGCTTTGAGATCGCCCAGAAAACCCTGCGGGCGGGCATCCCCATCCTGGCCGCCTTAGGGGCCCCTTCCAGCCTGACCCTGGAGCTCGCCCAGGCGGTTGGGATGACCGTGGTGGGATTCCTGCAGGAAGGTGGGGCCAACATCTATACCGCCCCATGGCGGATCCGCGGCGCGCCGTAGTATGATGGTAGGGCAACTGCTCGCAGTTGCCCTACCCTTCGCCTATGAGCGAAGCGCCTATCCGACGCATCCTGGGAGTTCGGGTTCACGACGTCACCATGGAGGAGGCGCTCCGGATCGTAGAGGGCTTCCTCGCGAAAGGCGGGGCGCGCCAGATCTGCACGGTGAACCCGGAGTTCGTCATGCACGCCCGGCGGGATCCCGCGTTCTTCCGCGTGCTGGAGGAGGCAGACCTGAACGTCCCGGATGGCGTGGGGCTGCTCTGGGCGGGGCGGATCCTGAGGCAACCGCTGCGGGAGCGGGTGCCGGGGGTGGAGCTCATGGAGGCGCTGGCGGCCCGGGCAGCGGAGCGGGGATGGCGGGTGTTCCTGCTCGGAGCCGCTGAAGGCGTGGCGGATCGCGCCGCCGCCGTGCTCCAGGCCCGATACCCCGGCCTGATCATCGCCGGCACCTTTGCCGGCTCTCCCCGGCCGGAGGACGCGCCGCCCATCCTGGAACGCCTTCGAGAGGCCCGGCCGGATTTCCTCTTCGTGGCCTACGGCGCGCCCCGACAGGACCTCTGGATCGCCCGTTATCAACCCGAGCTCAGGATCCCCGTGGCGATGGGCGTCGGAGGCGCCTTCGACTTCATCGCCGGCGTCGTCCCCCGCGCCCCCCGCTGGATGCGGGAGATCGGCCTCGAATGGCTCTACCGCCTGATCCGCCAGCCCTGGCGCTGGCGCCGCATGCTCGCCCTTCCCCGCTTCGTTCTCGCCGTCCTGGCCGCCCGTTACGGAAGCGGAGGCACAGGGGCCGGCGCAGGATAGGCCTGGGTCGCGAATTCATCCCAGTATCCCCTCAGGTTCACCGGGCCGTAGGCGAAGATCGCCATCCCGCGAGCGCCCAGCGACCGCGCCGCCTCAATTCGATCCAGGACGTCCTGGAAACAGGCGTAACCGCCGTGAATGCCCGGAAAAACATACCGCCCGGAGGCATCTGTCATGAAGTCCGCCACCAGCGTCCGGAAACGGTCCAGCGTCCACACTGTCGTATCCGGGCAGTTCGCCGAGGGGCCGGCTGGGTAAATCATCGGCATGATGGCATCGACCCATCCCTCCCGCAGCCAGCGTTTGGAATCCTGGTAATAATCCGAGTATCCCGAGGTGAAGCCTGGCCAGCCCCACCGGTTCTGGTAGACCCCCCACACGGCCGCCGTCACCCAGGCCTGCGGGCGGATCCCTTTCACGGCGGCATAGACCTCCCGCACCATCGTATTCACCTGCTCCCGCTGCCACGCCGCCCGTTCCTCCGGGTTGCGGAACGAGGGCGTGAAGGGATCATACGAGTAATCCCGCCCCGGATAGCGGACCAGATCCAGATGCACCCCGTCCAGATCGTAACGGGTCATCAGATCCCTCACCACCCGCAGGACCTGCTCCCGCACCCCGGACCAGGCGGGTGTCGCCCAGAGATAGGAGTTGCAGGTCATCAGGTTCATGGGCGTCCCCGAGGAATCATACACACGCCACGCGCTCCACGACTTCCCATTGGTTCGAGAGAATGTCCAGAAGGGATGGGGCAGGTTCAGGCCATCGGGCGGGGCGCCGACCCCACAAAGCCATGTGGGGTAAACGTTGATGTAGGCGTGGACCTGGAGGCCGCGAGCGTGGGCCGCGTCGAGCAGCACCCGAAGGGGATCGAAGCCCGGGGAAGTGCCCAGGGTGCGCGTCACGGTGCCGGTGAGGCGCGCGGCCCATGGCTCATAGCCCGGGGTGTAATAGGCGTCTCCGACGCCACGGACCTGGAAGAGGAGCACGTTGAAGCGGGCGGCCGCCGCCTGCTCCGCAATCGTCACCAGGGATTCGGGCCGCGCCCATGAGCCATCGGCCCGCGTCCAGTCGAACCGGGTGATCCAGAGGGCGCGGAATTCCGAAACAGGTGCGCGCAGGACCAGCGGGAGATACACGCGATAGGGACCCGATGGGCTCACAGAGGCAGAGGAGACTTCCCCCCTTGAGGGAGAAGGAACCTCACCCGGTATCGGGGGGACATATCCGCTCCACAGATACCAGAGGGCGTTCTCTACCTGATCCGGGGCCGGGGCGCTCCGCGGGGACAGCGCTTCGAACGGGATCACCAGAAGGATCGCCCCCAGCGTGAGCACTCTCCAGCGATAAGAAGCAAAGAAGAACATCCGAATGTCCTCCGGAGCGCTTGATGGATCTGGGAACGCTCAAGAGAAAGCGCTGCCTTCATTCAGACTTTTTGCGCAATCACTTTTCCCGTCAGGAGGACATTCCACAGACGGAACCCCGACGCCAAGCTCCGAAAACGCTTGAACCCGCAGATCGTATGCTCCACCCCCATCCGCCTTGAAAACCCATTCCGGATGGGCCCGTTTCGGATCCGGAAGCCGAGGAGGATTCCGCCACGCCCGGTGCAGGGGGCCATGCTCCAATCCGGGAAGTCCTTAGGGAGTTACCCTCACACGAATTATGCAATGGATCCAGTCTTTATTCAGGCGGT
>JAUQQB010000436.1 GCA_030550075.1 Chloroflexota bacterium
CGATCCCGGAGGATCTCCTGGAGGCGGCTCGCATCCTCGATAAGTATTACATCGGCCCCCGCTACCCGAACGCTCATCCCGCCGGCGCGCCTTCCGAGCTGTATACCCGTCGAGAGGCTCTGGAGGCGATCCGGCTTGCGGAGGAGATTTTGAATTATGTCCGTTCGGATATGGAGGGTTGATCGGGAGCACGTATGGGCCGGCCTGGAGCGATGGCTGAGGGAAGTGATCGAGCCTGCTTCAGAGGTGCAGGAGGTATGGCTCTTTGGCTCTTATGCGCGGGGCGAAGAGTGGCCAGGGAGCGATGTGGATCTGCTGGTGGTCGTGCGGGAGGCGCAGGAGCCTTTCACCGACCGGGCTCTGCGATACACACCTCTTCGCCTCGGACTGCCCCTGGAGATCTTTGTCTATACGGAGGCCGAGGTCCGGGATCTGTCCCAGCAGCCTGGTTCCCTGGTCTGGATTGCCATGCGCGAAGGTCGAAAGATCTGGCAGCGTTCCTGAGCACTCTTTCCGGAGGGGCGAACCCCATGAGCATCCTGATCAACCGGAACACCCGCGTGGTCGTGCAGGGGATTACCGGCCGGGAGGGCCAGTTCCATACCCAGCAGATGCTGGAATACGGCACTCAGGTGGTGGCAGGGGTTACCCCGGGCAAAGGGGGGCAATGGATCCTGGGGGTGCCGGTCTTCGACACCGTGAAAGAGGCGGTGGAGGCCACAGGGGCCAATTGTTCGGTGATCTTCGTCCCCGCCCGATTCGCTCCGGATGCCATCCTCGAGGCCGCTGACGCCGGGGTCCCTCTGATCGTATGTATTACAGAAGGCATCCCGGTTCAGGATATGATCCGGGTGCGCGCTTATCTGGATCGCAAGGGGGTTCGGCTCATCGGTCCGAATGGACCGGGCCTGATCACCCCCGGCGAAAGCAAGGTCGGCATCATCCCAGGCCATATCACCCGACCGGGGCCCGTTGGGATTGTCTCCCGCTCGGGAACCCTGACTTATGAAGTGATTGCGGCGTTGAGCCAGCGTGGGATCGGCCAGAGCACCTGTGTGGGGATCGGGGGCGATCCCATTCCCGGGACCAATTTCGTGGAAGTCCTGGCGCTGTTTGAGGAGGATCCCCAGACGGAGCATGTGGTGCTCATTGGTGAGATTGGGGGTACAGAGGAGGAACGGGCGGCGGATTTCATTGCCACCCGGATGAGCAAGCCAGTGACGGCCTTCATCGCCGGGCAGACCGCTCCGCCGGGCAAGCGGATGGGCCACGCAGGCGCGATCATCGAAGGGGGAACGGGCTCCGCGGCGGAGAAGATCGCCAAACTGGAAAGCGTAGGCATCCCAGTCGCCCGTCACCCGGAGGAGATCGCCGAAATCGTCGCCGCCCGTCTGGGAATTCGGGCATAGGGATTTTGGGGTGGGTGGGGCTGCCTTTAGTAGCCTCGCCCACTCCCCAAATTTCCCCTCCCCCCACGGCTCGAAGGCTGTGAGGAGGGTGGGGCTGGCCCGTTCCCTGAAAATCTGCGGACTCTATGGCTGAAATGGGATATCTGTCAGGCCTTTGGGCCCTGCTCAGCCCCATAACTCCTATCTTGAAGGCCAGCGGAAGATGATCCGTTTCGATCGAGTTTCTAAGCGTTTCCATACCCATCGCCAGCGTCCTCGTTCCTTCCATGAGCTTTTCATTGAGGGCTGGAAGCTCTGGCGGCGACAGCCTGTGGAGACCTTCTGGGCGTTAAGGGACGTTTCCTTTGAAGTCCAACCCGGGGAAACCGTGGGCCTTATTGGGCCGAATGGGGCGGGCAAAAGCACCGTCCTCAAGCTGGCCGCACGCGTCCTGGAGCCCACGTCTGGATGGGTGGTCGTCCGGGGTCGTGTGGCGGCTCTGCTGGAACTGGGGGTGGGGTTCCATCCCGAGCTGACGGGTCGGGAGAACATCTTCCTGAATGGGGCCTTTCTGGGCATTCCCAGCCAGGAGATGGCTCGCCGCCTGGATGCGATCGTGGCCTTCGCCGAATTAGAGGATTACCTCGATGTCCCGGTGAAGCATTACTCATCTGGGATGTATGTCCGCCTGGCCTTCGCTGTCTCGGTGTATCTGGATGCGGAGATCCTGCTGGTGGATGAGGTGCTGGCCGTTGGGGACGCCGCCTTCCAGCAGAAGTGTCTGGATCATTTGTCCACTCTTCAGCGGTCGGGGGTGACGATCCTCCTGGTTTCTCACGATCTGAACGCGGTTCAGCGCCTGTGCCATCGGGCGCTATGGTTCGATCACGGTCGGATCCGGATGGAGGGAGCGCCTGCAGGGGTTGTGCAGGCTTATCTGGATTATGTTCACTGTCGTGATGAGCGGACCCTGACAGCGCATAATCAGAAGGACGCCTTCCCGCGCTGGGGAAGTGGCCGTCTGCGGATTGAGCGTGTTTATCTCACGGATGCGACCGGGATGGAACGTTATCAATTTGAGACCGGCGAGACGATACGCATTCACCTGCACTATCAAGCTTTCGAGCGGATTGAGAGGCCGATTTTCGGCCTGGCCATTCATCGCCACGACGGGGTTCACATCTGCGGCCCGAATACGGGGTTCTCCGGCTTTGAACTCCCATGGGTAGAAGGGGAGGGAGAGGTCATTTACACGGTTTCCTCTCTCCCTCTTCTGGAGGGGACTTACCTGGTTTCGGTCTCTGCGACCGATGAGTGGGATATGGAAACCTTCGATTACCACGATCGCGCCTATATGTTCCGGGTGATTCGAGGTCGGCATCCGGAACGTTACGGGTTGATGGCCATGAATGGGCAATGGGATCACGAACGGTTATCGATCCCCCGGGTGGTTCTCTCCCGTTAAATCTAGACCTGTTGCGTGATTACGGTAAGGGGGCTTTTAGGGCTGGGCAGGCTGCCTTCGGCAGCCTGCCCAGCCCCAAAACTCCCCTCTGTAAGGGTTGAAGCGTTCGGAGTCTGGAAATGAAGCCGATCACGATCATGCTGGCGGATGATCACACCCTCTTCCGGGAGGGCCTCGTCAGCCTGCTGAATGAGGAGCCGGATCT
>JAUQQB010000437.1 GCA_030550075.1 Chloroflexota bacterium
TTTTGAAGGCCACCGGATGGAGGGCGCTGATCGTTAACGCTTGCGCCGCGCCTTCGTCGCCGGCTTCTCTTCCGGCAGGGAAGCGCGGGTCTCGGTATCGTAGGCCAGGAGATCATTAGCATCGAGGATGAGATACTCCACGCCGTTCACCTTCACCTCGTTCCCCGAATACTTGGGGAAGAGCACCCGATCGCCGACGCGAACTTTAATGGATTCATCGTCGCCCACAGCGACCACGATCCCGACCTGAGGCTTCTCCTTGGCCGTCTCGGGGAGGATCAGGCCGCTCGGGGTGCGGCTCTCCTGCTCCACCGGGCGGATGACCACGCGACTTCCCAGCGGCTGCCATGGAAAACGCTCTTCCGCCATCGCTGCTTCCTCCCATACGAACTATTTCTTCCTCAACCCCAGCAACGCGTCGATCTGGGGCCGATTGAAACCGATGACGATTTTACCACCGATGTCCAGCACGGGCACGCCCATCTGCCCGGTCCGCCGCACCAGGTCCCGAGCCGCCGCGGCGTCCCGGCTGACATCGACCTCTTTGAAGGGAACGCCGCGCTGTCGGAGATATTCCTTGGCTGCGCGACACCACGGACAGTTGGGCGTCGTGAAGATGATCACGCGGGGCCATTTTGGCGTTCCGGCCATCGTCCCTCCTCCGCACTGAGGCCAGATGTCCTCACTTTTCTGTTAGATGCAGATAGCCTGCTTCGGGTAACAGGAAGGCATCCGGAATGCCTGTTTCCATGTTTCTCCCCACTGCTCCCGCGATCGGACCCGTGATCGACGGATCCAGACGACTGCTGGCCTGCCCGATCCGGATTGTTGATGCCCTCCGAGCCTGAATATAAACTGTAAAAGCACGGGTGGTGCTGCCATCATAAATGATCCGCTATTTTGCTTCTCCCCATGGCCTGAAGGGCCGTGAGGAGAAGGACGAGGAAGTTGGGGGGCCTGGGGCGCGCCTCAGGCCCCCATACCCGGCTTCACGTTGAGATGTTTCCCGGGGGAGTCTGCGGGCAAGCAGGCTGAGAGGGTGTCTTCTTAGGGGACGAAGGGGCGAACATGCGGAGAGATCGGCGTTCCTTCACCCCTGGGCCCGGCGCCGACCCCTTGAACCTGATCCGGGTCATACCGGCGGAGGGAAGGGGGACATGGGATAGCCCTCGCGCTTTGTTGCCCCCCTGGCCTCGGGAATATGCTCCCTCCCCGGATCTCCCGGAAGACCTGTTCGTCGGGTTTCCCTTCGCTGCTCCTGGGGCGTTGAAGGGACCTCCGGACGCCGGGCGAGGACCACGATTGCTTTGCACAGGATGGAGAGCCGATGAGCGAACCCGGGATCACGCTGGTCGTGGCGGGCGGCGAGGTGGATCGGGAGGCCTTGCGTCAGGCAGCCTCCCGGGCGCGCTGGATCCTGGCCGCGGATGGGGGGGCGGCCCACCTGCGGGCTATCCATGTCCTGCCCCACCGGGTGATCGGCGACCTGGACTCGATGGATCCCGATACCCTGGCCTGGCTGGAACAGGCCGGGGTGACCATCGAGCGCTATCCGGTGGATAAAGACGCGACGGATCTGGAACTGGCCCTGGAGCGCGCCCGGGAGCTGGGGGGGGCCATCCGGGTATTCGGGGCGTGGGGCTCGCGGCTCGATCAGACCGTGGCCTCCCTACTGTTGCTGGCCCACCCACGGTGGGTGGGATGGGATGTCCGGTTCGTGGGCACGGATCGGGAGGCGTTCGTGCTCCAGGGGGAAGGATGGATTGAAGGCGAGCCCGGCGATCGGGTCTCCCTGATCCCCCTGACTGGCGACGCGGAAGGCGTTACGCTGGAGGGCATGTTCTACCCATTGCAGGAGGGCGTCCTGCCCTTCGGATCCACCCTGGGGATCAGCAATCGCATGATCGCTCCGCGGGCCCGTGTTCGGGTTCGTCGGGGTCTCCTTCTGGTGGTCCATGAGCGCGGGGAGCCCGGATGAGGCGCAGGGGCTGTCCGCGAATGAGGGCACGAATACACGAATGGAGGAGGTGCACGAATGGGACGCCGATATCGGTGGCTCCGGGCATGGATCCTGATCGCGCTGATGGCGGCGTGCACCACGCCGACAGCCACGCCGACGCCGACCCCGGTTCCGGCGACGGCGACGCCGGCCCCGACCGTCTCTCCCGTTCCCGCCACGCCGACGCCCACCCCTTCGGGCCCGCGGGAACTGGTGTTGATGACCCATGACAGCTTCAGCGTCAGCGAGGAGGTCCTTCGCGAGTTCGAGCAGCGTTACAACGTTCGCGTGCAGATCCTCAAGGCCGGCGATGCGGGAGCAGCGCTTAACAAGGCCATCCTGGCCAAAGGGGCGCCGCTGGCCGATGTCTTCTTCGGCGTCGACAACACGTTCTTCAGCCGGGCCATCCGGGAGGATCTTTTCGAGCCCTATCGGCCCAGGGGCATGGAGGAGATCCCGTCGGAGTTTATTCTGGATCCGGAATATCGGTTGATCCCCATCGACTACGGGGACGTCTGTTTGAACTACGACAAGAAATACTTTCGGGAAAAGGGGTTGAAGCC
Organism: Chloroflexota bacterium; assembly: GCA_030550075.1. Taxonomy (GTDB): domain Bacteria; phylum Chloroflexota; class Anaerolineae; order Thermoflexales; family Thermoflexaceae; genus Thermoflexus. Next base: position 2,563 of record JAUQQB010000437.1, read on the forward strand.
TCCGGAGGCGCTGGAGGACCTGATCCGCCCGGAGTATAAGGGATTGCTGGTGGTGGAGAACCCGGCCACCTCATCGCCGGGCCTGGCGTTCTTGCTGGCCACCATCGCCCATTTCGGGGAGGAGCGCTATCTGGATTTCTGGCGGGCGTTGAAGGCCAACGACGTGAAGATCACCGAGGGCTGGGAGGATGCGTATTACAAAGAGTTCAGCGGCGCGACGGGGAGCCCGGGGACCCGACCCATCGTGGTCAGCTATGCGACCAGCCCGGCGGCGGAGGTGTATTTCAGCGAGGGGAAGCTGACCGAGCCGCCCACCGGGAACGTGCTGGGGAAGGACGCCTGCTTCCGCCAGATTGAATTTGCGGGCATCCTCAAAGGGGCGAAGAACCGGGATCTGGCGGAGCGGTGGATGGATTATATGATCAGCCTGCGCTTCCAGGAGGACATCCCGCTTCAGATGTTCGTTTTCCCGGTCCATCCGA
>JAUQQB010000438.1 GCA_030550075.1 Chloroflexota bacterium
ACGAGCTCTCCTTGCAGACCTCTCAAAGCGTCCAGATCGCACAGGCAAGCGCTCTGGCCCAGGGTCCGGTACGCTTCCAAAAGACCTATGGAGGAAGCCTGGATGAAAGGTGCAAATACCGGCCTTCTTGGTTTTGACCGTGCTGCCGCTGTGGCTGGCTCCCTGGCCGACGGCGGTTCCTGGTGATAGGACACACCATCGGCTTTGGGGCCGGCAACGCCGACCTGTATGCGGTACGCGTGGATGCCCAGGGGGGGCGTCCTGTGGAGCAAGAGCTACAGCGGCAACGACTACGGCTTTGCTGTGGCCGATCCCTTGGGGGATGGAGGTTTCCTGCTAGTGGAGGCGTCAGACAGCTTTGATCTCTACGACATAGATGACATGTTGTGTAGTGCGCATTGATGCCAACGGGGAAGTGGTGTGGAATAAGATCTGAGGGAACCGTCTGCTCCGTATCCTTCTTTGACCTGTGCCTGCTTCTTGTCTGTCGGAGCCATTGAACGCTGGGCAAGGTTGCAAATCCGTTGGCGGGGTCCGAGCTGGGATGTAGAGCGCCTCCTGCCATAGGTCATGGAAGGAGATCAGCCGAGGAGTTTTGAATTCGGTCGCGCTCGCATCCCAAATCAAGCCGGACATAGGGGGTAGGGGCGCACCCTTGGCGCGTCCCCAGACCCTCAATTCCATTAATCTCTCCCCGCAGCCTGAAGGGGCCATAGGGTGGTACGAATTCACTTTCATCCAGACCCGAGCTCCAGGGGAGGACAGATGAACATTAACATTCCAGGCCCGGTATGGGGAATGGTTCCGCTGGCCGTATATCTAATCCTGATGACCGTCGTGCGCTGGCACCTTATCGCGGTCCCCACCCGCCGGCTGACCCGGGCCCAGCTGCAGGGCCTGCTTGGGCGCTGGAAGCAGGAACTCCAGGTTCCTTCTCTACAGACTGCCGGGGAGCAGGCGCTGGGGGAGCGGATCGAACAGTTGCTGAGACGGGTGGAGGATGCGCTGAAGCCCTCCCCGTGGGAATGGCTCTTCTGGCCCCGGGGCGCGGAGCTCAAAGCCTGGCGCTTGATCCACGATGCGGAATCCCTGATCGCCCTGGGGATGGATCCGAAACTCGCTCAGGAGCGATTGCGGCAGCTGGAGGGGACTCCTGCATCCCCACCTATCTCCACCACGTCTGCACCGGAGGCCGTAGAGCGTTTCAGGGATAAACCACAAGAGCCTTCAGGGCCTTCGGGCCCGACCCCCCCCAGCGATTCAGAGGACGTCCGCCCACGGCTTTACTGGAAGCTCCGCCGTTATTACGATGAGCGAGACACCCGCTTTGCCACGCTTTCCACCGCCCATACCAAGACGTCGTGGCTGGTGTATCTGGGGCTGGCCCTGGTGGGCCTGACCCTGCTGGTTGGACCGAACCTGAGCCTGCCTTCGGAGTTCCGGGGATGGATGCTGTTCGGCGCGTTAGGGGCCTTCTTGAGCCGCTGCCTGCGGATCCTGAAGGGCCCTGATCTCCCCACCGATTATGGCGTCTTCTGGATCATGCTCTTCCTGTCGCCGGTTTATGGCGCTTTGGCCGGCCTGATCGGTGTCCTTCTGATTAATTTGGCGGTGCAATTGGAGATCCTGGGCCAAACCTTCAAGGCTTTTACCCTAAATGAGCCAGCCAGCTTAGGGCGGCTGGCCCTGGCGGCCATCATCGGCTTCTCGGAACGCGGGCTGGACCGCTTGGTGGAAAACGTGATCGGGAAGCTAGAACAGGAAAAGAAGCCGGGAACAATCGGGAAGTCAGATCAGGAAAAGAAGACGGAACTTGAAGTTCCACCTTCCATACGAGGGGCATAGGGATGGTGGGACAACTGCTTGCAGTTGTCCCACTCTCCTTTAATCCGCCATGTGAACCCTACCCGGTCTTTCGAATCGCGGGAGAAGGCAATCCCCCGGTAATGTAAACCCTGGCTCTTCTCAGCCCGTTGAGGATGAGTGTGGCGACTGTGTCTCAGTCTCCCTCCGCTCCAGGATCTCCAGGATCTGACGAAGCTCCTCAAACCCCCGGAAAGTCCACCGCTGCATCGTCGCGGGATCCGTGACCTGACCGAGGATCTCCCCCTCGGGATCCCGGCGCAGGCGCAGGACGTAAACGCGCACGCTATGAAGCTCAGTGGAGGGCTCTGGAGCGATCATGGCCAGACCTCGCCGCGAAGGATGATCCATCACCTCACATTACCCGAAGCGAAGGAACAAAGTCGGAACAAGAAGGGGAGGGGATCCGGATGTTTGAGGGGCTGGGGACTGAAAGTCCATCATTCAATCCCTTAAAACTCAGTAGGACTTACGGAGTGCGTTTCCCATGGGGGCTTTGGGTTTTCTCCCCCCTCCCCACGGCCCAAAGGGCCGTAGGGAGGGGGGAGAAAGGGGGGGCCATTCCGTCCCACCTTTAGAGCTTTCAACTGCGTAACTCCTAACTCAGGAGGAAAGTCAATCGCACAACATCTTAGAGGGTCATTGAATCCTGCGCCTTCCCCCATTCGTGTATTCGCGCCCGATTCGTGGACGGCTCTCTTCCGACCCTCATCCACCCGCTGCTTATATCGGCTCTCCCCGCTGCAGCCGCTGCGCCAGCCACTGGGTGAGCGGGGAGGGAGAAGCCTGCAGTTCCCGATGGAGGGCCTCCACGGCCTGTTGGTAAACCCGCAGCGCCTGCCCGCGCAACCCCATCCGGGCCCAGGCCCGCATGAGGATCTGATAGCTTTCCTCCATCCAGGGCGCTTCCTCAATCACCCGCTCCGCCCACACGATGGCATCCGCTGGTCGACCCAGAGCCAGGTATTCTTCGGCCAGCGCATGGGCCCCCTCCACATACAGCGCCCGCAGTCGTTCCTGATGGGGGATCAACCATGGCTCATAGGGGCTTCCGGGAAGCAGGGGAGCCCATCGGGAGAGCTGAGCGGCGAAGGCCTCCAGCGCTTCTACGGGGATCGGGCGGGTGGCCAGCCGATGGCGCACCTCGGCTTCGAAGATCTCCGCGTCTACCCGCA
>JAUQQB010000439.1 GCA_030550075.1 Chloroflexota bacterium
GTCGGGCGCCGAAGGCGCCCGACCCAGCCCTCCAAAATGGGGAAGGGGCTTCCCGACCCCTCTTCGCCAGACCCGCCTCTCTCAACGTCCCCCGAGATAAAGAGGGCGGCCCGGTTGCCCCAGGTCCGTTGTAGCCCATTAAGCGAAGAGGGGGCAGGCCACGAAACTACCCACCCCACATCCATTTAATTCCCCTCCCTCTCCGCGAGGAGCCGCCGATACGCCCCCTGCAATAGCAGTGCATCCTCCTCCAGATTCGGGCTCTCGCAAAGGACCCGACCGTGTGCGCCGATGTGGATCAGGGCCCGAAGCAGTTCCTCATATCGAAGATCCGCCTCCTGGAGATTGAGATGGTGGCGCTCCCCTTTTCGGGTGTAGGCGATGCCGGAGACATGGATGTGAAGCTCCTCGAGGCCGCGCGGGCCCAATCCCGCTGCGACTCGGCGCAGCGCGTCCATGAATTCCTCATAGGAGTTAAACGATCCATCCCCCGCCCGCGCGTGCAGGTGGGCAAAGTCGATGCAGGGAAGCACCCCGGGGACATCGCGGGAGAGCTGGATCACCTCATCCAGGGTGCCGAAGAGGGCGGATTTCCCCATCGTCTCGGGGCGCAAGATCACCTCCACCCCCTTATCGCGAAGCTCTTCCACGATCTCCTGCAGACGCCGGCGCACTGTCTCGTACGCCCGCTCCGGCCGGGCGCCCTGATAGGAGCCCGGGTGGAACACGATATCCCGGGCCCCTGCGAGATAACCCGCCCGGGCGGCCGCCACCAGGCGCTCCCGGCTCGCCCGATAGCCCACCCGGTCTTTGGCGTTGAGATTGATGAAATAGGGGGCGTGGACGCTGAGGACGATCCCCAGGGCCTCCGCCGTCTCCCGGATCTGGCGGCAGGTTTCCTCCGAGACCCGCACGCTGCGCACCCAGGCCAGCTCCAGCGCCTCCAGGCCCAGCTCATGGAGGCGCTGAAGCCCCCCTACCGTTCCCCCCGGCCGGGGCGGGGTCGAGAGGGGGCTGCCCACTGTTCCAAAGCGTAAAGCGATCCCCATCCGGGTCCTCCTCGGTCCTTGCAGGTATGAGTCGGAACGGGTTCTATCGCCTTCGAACTTTTCGGGCTGCTCGTTGATTACATCCGAGGATTCCGGGGCTGAGCAGACCACCCCGGATGGCCTGCCCCGCCTCAGGCTTTCTTGCTCCTATGTCTCCCCGGGGAAAAGGGCCTGCGGCGCAGCTCCTGTTGGGCCGGACTTCAGGGCGAAGCCGGGACCGGCTCTGCCCTCCGGAATTTCTCCCGGTAGGCTGGGATCGTGATCATCGGTGGCCGCTCGGCATCGCCGATTTCCTCCACCTCCAGATAATACCGGCCCGGCTCGTGGCGGATCAACTTCATGGAGCGGTTGACTTCCTCGAGCAGCTGGATCCTGTGCCGGTCCTCCAGCCGGCGGATCACCACCTGGATGATGGCGAAGGCCATCTTGGACAGGGCCTCCAGATCCTGGTTGCGATGGATCCGCTCCTGGAGATCCACCTGGGCGATGGACCACAGGCCGAAGCGCTCCAGGATATCAATGAGCAGGCCGATCTCCACCCCATAACCGGTGAAGAACGGAACCTGCTCCAGCACTTCCCTTCGGCCTGCGTATTCCCCGGAGAGGGGCTGGATCAGTCCGGAAAGCTCCGGGAAGAACAGGTTGATGAGCGGCCGGGCGACCAGTTCGGTCACCCGCCCCCCGCCTCCGGCCTGCAGCTTCTCGCCCACCCGAATGGGTCGGCGATAGAAACCCTTCATCAAGCCGATGCGGGGCGAGCGCAGGAGCGGGCCGATCAATCCGTAGATGAAGCGGGGATGGTAATTGGTGATGTCGGTGTCCGTCCAGACAATGATATCCCCCTTGAGCACATAGAGGCTCTTCCACAACGCCTCTCCCTTCCCGCGGTAGGATCCCAGCTCTGGGAGGATTTCCGGATGAATGTAAACCGGGAACCCCATCGCCCGGGCGATCTCCCGCGTGCGGTCTGTGGAGGCGCTGTCGATCACCACGATCTCATCCAGGAGGGGATAACGCTCCATCAGCGTCTCCCGGGCGATGGTGAGAATAGAACCGATGGTCGCTTCCTCATTGAGGGTAGGCAGGCCCAGGCTAATGGTGATCCCCTGGGCCCGTTTCAGGGCCACCAGCTCCTCCAGGCGGCTGAATTCCTCGGCGTCGAAGGTGTTCTCGGCAAACCATTTATCGACCAGAACAGAGATCGGAAGCTGGGCCGGCGCCCCTCGCGGACGGGGCTGCCCGGGGAGGAAGGCTCGAGCGGCTTTCACCAGGATCAGCGGCTTCGATGCCGCCTCCGCCAGGGCTCGGGCCAGAGGGCCCAGCGGCTGGGGCTTATCACCACCCGGCCGGGTGGAGGCCCCCATGACGATCCCGTCGTGGTGCTGGAGCGCCTCCAGGACGGCCTGGGCGACCTCACGGTGGGCGACCATCTGGCGGGTGATGCGGGGGAACTGTCGGGCGAGCGGGCGGAACGCCGCGGCGATCCGTCGCGCCTCTGAGGCCGCGTGAAGCAGCGTCACCTGCCCATCCCAGGCTTCGGCCAGCGCCAGGGCCACTTCCAGCGCCAGCTGTGTATAAGGGCCACCCCGCACCGGCAGCAGGATCCGCCGCCAGGGAGAGCCTATCGGCCCCTGGACCAGCAGGAGGTCACAGGGGGCTTCTTGAAGCACCCGGGAGAGGGAGACCCCCAGCACCTTTCCCTCGGGATTTCCATCCCAGGGAAGGAGCATGATGGAAACCCGGTTCGCCTCCAGGAAATGGAATACGTCCTCCCAGGGCGTATGGGAAACACGAATGCGCGGGCGGACGCGGAGGGGGAGGTCCGGGTAGGCCCCCGCCAGGGCTATCAAGTGCTGACGGAGCGTCCGCGCGGTGGCCACGCCGTGGCTGAGGGAAACCTCCGGAGGGAGGGAGACCAGGCCCAGCAGCGTGATCTCTCCATTCTCCCGGGGAAGCAGGGCCCGGGCCAGGGGAAGCAAC
>JAUQQB010000440.1 GCA_030550075.1 Chloroflexota bacterium
AAGCCCCCATGGGAAACGAACTGCGTAAGTCCTATTTTTTTATTTACCCCCTCCCCACGCTGAGAAGCGACGTGGGGAGGGGCAAGACGCTGAACCTGAACAGGCACCGCCAAAATCGCCACAGAGCAGAACTAAACCACATCCGGAGGGAGCAGCCCTGCTTTCACCATCCCCAAAATGTGACGGGCGATGACCAGGCGCTGGATCTCACTGGTGCCCTCCCCGATGGTCATTAACCGGGCATCCCGGTAGAGGCGCTCCACCGGGAACTCCCGACTGTAACCGTAGCCCCCGTGGATCTGAATGGCATTACGGGTCACCCGCTCCGCCATCTCGCTGGCGAACAGCTTCGCCATGGCCGCCGCCTGGGTGTAAGGGAGCCCCTGATCCCGCAGCCATGCCGCTCGATACACCAGGAGCCGCGCCGCTTCGATCTCCATAGCCGCGTCAGCCAGCATCCACTGGATCGCCTGATAGGTGGCGATGGGCTGGCCGAAGGCGGTCCGCTCCTTCGCATATCGCACGGCTTCTTCAAAGGCCGCCTGGGCCAGCCCGACCGAGAGGGCTCCAATGCCGATGCGCCCGCCATCCAGCACCTGCAGGGCATAAGGCAGACCGCGGCCCGGTTCTCCCAGTAGATGATCCATCGGCACGCGAACGTGATCGAACGTCACCGCATGGGTGGGAGATCCGTGGAGGCCCATCTTCTTCTCCGGCGGAGCAATGGAAACCTCTGGAGCATCCGTGGGCACGACGATCAGGCTGAGGCCCCGCTTGCCGGCCTCCGGATCCGTGCGGCAGAGGGTCACGATGATCTCTGCGATGCCCGCGTTCGTGCACCACATCTTCTGGCCTGTGATCACCCATTCGTCCCCATCGCGAACGGCCGTAGTGCGGATCGCCCCCAGGTCGCTGCCACAATGAGGCTCGGTCAGGGCCAGAGCGGCCAGCCCATTGCGGCCGCTGGTCAGAGCGGGCAGCCACCGCTGCTTCTGGGCCTCGCTGCCGAACAGGACAATCGGCGCCAAGCCCAGGCCGTTGTGGGCAGCCAGAGAGAGGGCTGTCGAGCCGCATCCCCGGGCGACCTCCTCAAGGGCAATCGCCGCGCTCACGTGGTCCAGTCCTGCGCCTCCATAACTCTCCGGGACCGTCAACCCCAGCAGGCCCAGCGATGCGCCTTTGCGAACGGCCTCCCAGTTGAACTCACCGGCCTCATCCACATGGCGGGCACGGGGCCTCAATTCCTGCTCCACAAACTCCCGGAGAGCCTGGCGGAACAGCCGTTGCTCCTCGCTCAGGCGGAAATCCATGGCGAGTCCTCCAATCCGTGAATGCCCTATGATGCTACACAATGGAGACGGAGGTTTAGAAGCCGGGTGGGCTTCCTCCGATGGCTCACCTGACCCTCAAGGATAAGAAAACATTTCCTTTTGAGCTGAGGGGCGCGCCCCCCCTGCACCCCAAATCTTCTTCCCCAAAGTCCAGCAGGCTGCGGAAAAGAACTCCAGCGTCTTTCACCCAACAAGAACATGAGCTTCACCTTCAGCGCTAAGGGAAATCCGCCCCCAGTCGGATCAACAGATCGCAGGCACAGCGGAGATCAGGGGCTTCCTGGACCGATGTCAGCGGTAGATCCAGCCACCCTGCCACCTGATGGCCAGCCTCCAGGGCCCCCGGGCGGACCAGGATTCGGGTCTCCATATAATCGAAGCGATCCGCGTTCCCCACGCCCACAATCTCCACTCCCAATGCCCGGAGAGATTCCGCAACACGGGCCGCCAGCCCGGGCCGCATGGTGCCATTCTGGACGGCTACCCGAACTTCCAGGCGGGGCGCCTGAGATCCAAAGAGCTCCGCCAGGGCCTCCCGGACCTTCTCCGGGATTCGGACCAATACCTCTGCCCCGTCCGGCGTGGTGTAAGGTTGGGCCATCGAAGGACCGATGGTCACCATGCGGATTTGCTCTTCAGGGATCCGGGCGGCCAGTCGGGCCAGCGCAATCATCTGCTCCAGCGTCAGGTTCGTGCGCACGCCGTCCTTCACGGTCTCCCAGAGCGCCGGGGCGCGAGCGATCAGATTGGGCAGCATATTCAATCGCAGCACCCGCTCCCGAACCGCCTGGATCACCTGCTGCTGCCGGCGCATCCGGTCGAAGTCCCCCCCGCGAGTAGCCCGCGTCCGCGCGTATTTCAATACCGTCCGGCCATCGAGATGCTGACATCCCGCATCGATATGGAACGGTTCATAGCCATAGCGCGCATCCGGGTACTTCGGGTCATCGATCGTCTCCGGGACGCACAGATCGATGCCTCCAAGGAGATCGATCGCCTTCTCAAAAGCGGTGAAATTAACCCGCACGTAATAGGTCGTGGGGATCCCGAAATTATACCGGATGGTCTCCTGGGCGAGCGCGATCCCCCCGCCAGGGTAGCCATAGGCGTCTCCCAGGAAATGGGCCGTGTTGATCCGATTCTCCCCAAAGCCCGGGATCGTCACCCAGAGGTCGCGGGGGATCGACAGCACCCCGGCGGAGAGCCCCACCGGATCAAGGGTCGCCACCATGATCGTATCCGTTCGCCACGGCCCCGGCTCCCCCTCCCGCTGATCAATCCCCAGGATCAGAATGTTCACCCGCTCTTTTCCGGTCCACTCTGGAAAGGCCAACGTGTTGTTCTCCGACAGAATGCCTGTAGAAGCAGTTGACTCCCCCCTCGAGAGGTCGGAAGACGAGGCGCGCAGCGCTTCCTGGAACGCGAGCCGATAAGCCAGCATGCTTGCCCCGAGCCCCAGCCCCAACGCGCTGAAGAGCCAGAGCAGCCAGAGCCAGCAAAGGGGAAAGCGCCTGGAGGGCCAACCCCGAATGCCCGACACCTTTCGGTCTCCTCTGAAAGTTCGCTCGAAACGCATCACGGCGATCTTTTTCGGGTACAGGTGGGGAGAGCAGTTAGTGCTCCCTCCAGATTTGATTTTTGGTTTTGGTCCCCTGGGGGTTTGGGGGCGAGCCGGGCGCCTTCGGCGCCCG
>JAUQQB010000022.1 GCA_030550075.1 Chloroflexota bacterium
GACGGGCACGTTCTGGGCAAACGTTGGTGCTGGTAGCCCTCATGCTAACTGCTCTGATCGGGCTGGCGGCCCTGGCGATCGATGGCAACAACGCCTACGCCCAGCGGCGGCGGGCCCAGAACGCCGCCGACGCGGGCGCCCTGGCCGGGACCCGGGCCCTGTGGCTCGCCCAGCATGGCGCGGGGAATGAGTCAACGATCCTGCAGGCGATCCATCAGATCGCGGAGGCTCAGGGGATTCCGGACACAGACGGCCGACCCGGGAACGAGTTCAACGGGAACATCCAGGCTTTCTATTACATCTCGGACACCGTTCAGATTTCCATCCCGGCGGGGGCGATTCCCCCGAACGCCCGTGGGGTGCGGGTGGTCGTTCAAAACCCCTTCCGCTCCTTCCTGGCGGCGGTCATCGGTCATACCGTGCTGCGAGTGTCTGCTCAGGCCCTCGCGATTTATTTTCCGGGCTGGAGCTCTGGTGAATATGCCCTGACGGCGCTCTGTAAAAATGAGAACACGAATGGCCCGTGCTATCAAAACGCACTGAACCTGACCGGCAGCGATATTTACATCAACGGCGGGGTCCACTCCAACTCCGGCCTGAACCTGACCAACGCCGACCCCAGCAGGGCCCCTCACGTGGTCCTGGAGAATGGGGTGTGCGAATACGGCGGGGAAGCCTATAAGTTAAACGATGCAGGGCTGGGTTGCGTAGGGGCACCTCCCATCACGCTGGAATGGCTGTATTCGATCTCCCAGTTCCAGCAGGGCGGATCACACTGGAGTGAGGCGGGCAAGAAATTCTGCCTGCAGCCTTCCTCGAATCAGGGGGTCACCCTGGATCCAACGGCCCCCTACACGCCTACGCATGGGATGTGCGGTCCTAACACTCTCAGCACCTATCGTCTGGTGAACGAAGCCCTGTATTACGTGGAAGGGGATGTCACCCTGAGGATCCCCAGCGGCTGGAGCACGCCGATCACCATCACCATCGCCGCGACCGGGCGGATCAATGTGGACATGAAGAACTGTCCGGATATCAATGGGGATGGCCAGCCGGATTGCTCCCGGCTCTATCCTTACACAGCGAAAAACCTTCTGTTTTTCAGTCCGGTGAAGGACGCGACAAGCCCGGTGATCCAGGTCAGCGCCCCCAACATCTACTGGAACGGCCTGATCTACGCGCCCGTCGGGCTGGTCCGCATGTCCAGTGCCGGGAACATCGTGACGGATGCGGGGGCCATCCTGGCGTGGCGGATCGATCTCTCGGGATCCTCGATCTCGATCACTGCGAAGCAGGATCTCGGCCCTCTCGGTCGGCCGCGGATGAAGCTGATTCGTTGACTTCTCCATGGAGAAGCGGTTGGATCTTCCCTTCCCACGGCCCTCCGGGCAGGGAGAGGGGTGGTGCTCTGGGGGAGGATCTCAAGCTCTTTCACCCCAATGGAAACAGAACTGAAGGATCGCCGACATGGTTTTATCGAACACTGGAGTTCTTTGAGGAGACAGGAGGGATCTGTGATGCGGCGTGGGCAGGGATTGGTAGAGCTGGCGCTGAGCCTCACGGTGCTCTTATTGCTGGCGATGGGCCTCATCGATCTGGGGCGAGCCTTTGTGGTCTGGCTGGCCATCCATGACGCGGCCGCCGAGGGGGCTTTATACGCGGCTGTGAACCCGTATTGTCTCAATCCGAGCAGCCCATTACCTCTGGATGCTGATCCGGATGTCAAATGCGATGATCCCAACAACGTCCAGTATCGCGCCTACACCCGCGCCCTGAGCGAGACCCGCTGGATTCCTTTCTCCCTGGTCGATCCCAGCCGCATCGCGGTAATCGTGGAGCCAAACCAGTCCTCTTCCACTCCCACGATTTACGAGGGGGATCCCATCACGGTGACGGTTATTTACACCATGCCGGTCATCACCCCGATCATGCAGGCCATGCTGGGCCCTGAGCTGATCGTCCGGGCCCAGGCCATCCAGATCGCCCTCGAGGCCAAGCCGAGGAACCCCTAAATGGTGGGACCTTCTCCGAATCGCATGGGGAAGGTCGCCGATGACCATCGCTTCAGCCGGAGCGGAAAGGCTTCCCCCCATGGAAAGCCCTCTTGACAAAATTTTATTTTCTTTTAGAATGAAATTAACGGGCTGGATGCGAGGAAGGGGGTTAGGGAGCGGGGAGAGATGACCGTCGCACGTCCAGAAATCCTGGAGCGGATCAACCGATCGGCCATCTTGCAGATGATCCGCGAGCATCCGGGGATTACCCGGGTAGCGTTGGGGAAGCGTCTTGGGCTCAGCCCGGCCACGGTGACTCGACTGGTTGGCCAGCTCATCGAAGAAGGACTGGTCGTGGAGCGATCGGAAAGGGTTCCGGCTGGGCGTCCTCGCCCGATTGGACGCCAACCCCGTGCGCTCTATCTGAATCGCGAAGCCTATCATCTGATTGGGGTGGATCTGGGAGGAACGCATCTGGTTGGGGCGCTGACTAATTTGGAAGGGGAGATCCTGAGCGAAGTTCGACGCCCATCCAGGCCTAACGGAAACCCGGACGAGGCCATCGGACAGCTGATCCGGGCTCTGGAGGAACTCCTGGAACAGGCCAGCCAGTTCGGTTATTCGGTTCGAGGAATCGGGATCGGAGCCCCTGGTGTGACCGATCCCAATCGGGGTGTGGTGCTTTGGGCACCTGCATTTCAATGGCGCGATCTTCCCCTCAAGGAATTATTGGAAGCTCGATTCAATATTCCGGTTTTTGTTGAAAATGATGTCAACCTGGCTGCTTTTGGGGAAAAGTGGTTTGGCATAGGGCAGAAAGTTCAGAATCTGGTTTGCGTGTTCATTGGAACAGGGATCGGCGCCGGTCTGGTTCTGCATGGAGAGCTTTATCGCGGGCATCATTATGCGGCAGGTGAGGTTGGCTATGTGATTCCGGAGCGTTCTCTTCTCCATCAGACTTATGAGGATTTCGGATGTCTGGAAACACTGGCCGCGGGTCCGGCGATCGCGCGTCGGGCGGCGGAAAGGCTGTCGGCTTTTCCAGGAAGCGTTCTGCGCCCGCTGATTGAAGCAGGCCGCCTGGAAGCAACGGATGTATTTCATGCCGCTGAGGCTGGAGATCCGCTTGCTCGTCTGATCGCGGAGGAAACCCTGGATTATCTGGCCATTATGCTGGTCAGCATTATCGCCGTCGTGGATCCCGAAATGATCATCCTGGGAGGAGGAGTGGTTCGCGCGGGTTCGTATCTCCTTGATGGGCTTCGCCAGCGATTGGAGGGTGTGGTCCCGGCAATGCCCGATCTGGAACTGTCCGTCCTTGGGGATCGAGCAGGCATATTGGGGGCCGTCGCTTATACCGTTTTTGAGCTGGAGGGATTGCTGCGGATCCGTCGGGGGTTGCAATGAGGCGGATCAGTCGCTGGGGGATCCAGATCATCGACTTTCATGCTCACTTTCCGGTTCCGGTCAATGATCTATCTGCCTGGGAACGGAATTACGCGGCTCGCTTTGGATCATGGAAGCTAGAGCGTATCCGCCGAGATGCGCGCTGGTATCAGGAGCAATGGTGGCGGGCTTATGCCTTCCCCTTCCCCGAAGAGCCGATGGCCCCGCTGGAAATCCAGTTGGAGCGCTGGGCAGCCGAAGTAGAGCGCTATGGTCTGGATCGGGTGGTTTTTCTGACGGGTGGGGGGAACGATCTCCTGGCGAGGGTAGTGCAACGGTATCCGGATCGCTTTATCGGCTTCGCTCACCATGATCCCTTCCAACCGGATGCCGAAGCGGAGCTCCGCCGCGCTGTCCAGGAGTTAGGATTAAGAGGATATAAAGTTCTCGCCCCCGCCCTGGCAGGCCCCATCGATGATCCGGTTCTGGACCCCATCTGGCAGACCTGTGAGGAGCTCGGGATCCCGGTCGTGATCCACTTCGGCATCCTGGGAGGCGGTGGGGGGATCGCGTACCACGAGAATATCAACCCGCTGCGGCTTCACGATGTGGCAAAAGGGTTCCCTGATGTGCCCTTCGTGATCCCACACTTTGGTTGCGGTTATCCACGGGAACTCCTTCATCTATGCTGGGCATGTCGAAACGTTTACGTGGATACTTCTGGGAACAACGAATGGGCGCGCTGGATGCCTTATGAGCTGACATTAAAAGACCTTTTCCGCCGATTTGTTGAAACCATTGGGCCGGAGCGCATTATCTTCGGCAGCGATTCGGAGTGGTTTCCGCGCGGATTTGCGGTCCGCTATCTTGAGGACCAGTTGCGGATTTGCTATGAAATCGGGCTGCGAGAAGAGGACATCCAGCAGATTTTTGCCGGAAATGCGGCCCGGTTGCTGCAATTGGAGTGAGTTACCACCCCTGATCTTAGGAGGTGAGCGATGTGGTGGCGCAAAGCGATCCCCGTGTTCTTCCTGACGGCGTTGATTCTGGCTCAGTGCGCGCCCGGAGCGCCAGCTTCTCCTACAGCTCCCCCCCAGATCACAATTGTGCACTGGCAGCATCATCATGAAGCCCGAAAGCCAGTTGTAGACGAGCTGATTCAAGAATTTCAGGCGAAGTATCCCAACGTCACAATCAAGTTCGAGAGCATTCCCTACGAACAATACTTTGACAAGTTGCTGACAGCCCTGGCCAGCAAAACAGGCCCGGATGTCTTCCAGATCCCCATGGAGATGGCCGAGCAGTTGATCAAAGCCGGCGCGCTGGCCCCTGTGCCGGATAATGTAATGACTTCCCAGCAAATTGAGGCGGAATTCATCCCGGCAGCCGTCCAGCGCTTCAAATCAGGGGGGAAATATTACGGATTGCCCACCGATGTTCAGACCCTGATTCTCTTTATCAATGTCGACCTCCTGAAGGAGTGTGGAGGAGATCCGGCGAAGCCGCCGGCGACCTGGGAGGAGCTGAAAGAACAGGCTCGTCGCTGCACCAAGCGTGACGCCCAGGGGAACATCGCCCAGGCGGGCCTGGATACCCGCTATCGCTGGGCGGTCTTCACCCAGGCCATGTATAGCTTCATCGACGGCCCGGTGGTGGACGCAGCTTCCTGTAAGGTCAATTATGATGAGCCCCAGGGGATCACAGCCTGGAAACTGGTCGCCGAGTTGATGACAGGCCCGGAGGCGGTGGACTCCCCGAAGTTTCTGACCGGCCAGCGCAAGTTTGAGCAGGGCAAGGCGGTTTTCTATATTAATCACCCGGTGACGCGAGGTCGCCTGGAGCGTGAGGCGAAAGGGATCAACTGGATTGTGGCTCCCCCACCTGTCCCATCTGGCAAGAAGCCCGTCACACCGCTCCACGTCTGGGCGTATGTCGTCAACAAGGATGCCCGGAACGCTGAATGGGCCTGGCGATGGGTTCAGTTCCTGACCAGCCGGGATGCCCAGCTCAAGTGGTTCCAGAAAGCGGGGGACCTGCCCTCGCTGAAGTCCCTGGTTTCGGATCCTTCACTGGCTACCGATGAGAAGTTCCGCATTGCTCTGGAATCCATGACCTACTCCCGACCCGTGGAGCAGGTTGGACAGACCGAAGTGGATAACATTCAATCAGAGCTGTGGGAGAAAATCGTGATCCAGGGCGCGGATGTGGAGGCTGCCGTGAAGGAGGCTGCAGCCAAGGAGAAAGAGGTGGTCCGAAAGATCCTGGGCTGTCCCTGAAGACGGAGAACTCGCTGAGGTCTGAGGTTGCCCGAGGGAGGCCGAGAACCCACGGCCTCCCTCGGGCCTTCAAAATCTTTCAGGGTGTTCTCTTACATATTGGACTTTGGACAAATTCGCCGACTCCTCTATTCAGGGCTTTCAATTTCTCCTCTCCCCGCGGCTCTTTGGGCCGCGGGGAGAGGAGAAAGGGAGGAGGAGCTTGCTCCACCCATGGAGCGCACCGGGATGGCAAGTTCTGGGATATGCTTTGTCCAACGTTACTTTATGCCCTTCCTGAGGAACTTGCTAGGACAGGGCCGCTTTTAATAATTCTGCTTCCTCACAATGATGGAATATCGCTTCTCCCCCGCTCTCTGCAGGGAAGACTGGAGACGCCGCTTGAGAATCCAGGAGATTTCCTCATCTTCTCTTCAAATGAGGCCAGGATGAGCAGTGTTCTGAGCCAAGAAGCTTATGGCCGGATGAAGACCCTCCACCTAAATCGCAGGGTCCGCATGTGGTTGTGGGCCTATGGATTTATGGCTCCCAGCCTGATCCTCTTCGTCCTCATTGTCCTGTATCCCTCGATCGAAGCTTTGCGGCTCAGTCTCTATCGTTGGAGTCTGTTCGGCTCTAAAGAATTCGTTGGCCTGTTAAATTATCAGCGTATGCTTCGGGATCCTCTTTTCTGGCAATCCATCAGGGTTACGCTGATCTGGACAATCGGCGTGGTTCCTTGCGTGATGGTATTGGGGCTGGCGACGGCCCTCGCGTTAAACCAGCCATGGCTGATGGGACGAGGGGTTTTCCGCACTATTTATTTCGTCCCCGTGATGACTTCCATTGTCGCCTCGGCTTTTGTCTGGCGCTGGCTGTTCGAGCCCACTTTCGGGGTGGTGAACTGGATTCTGCGTCAAATCGGCGTCGCAGATCCTCCGGGCTGGCTGGCCAGCACGACCTGGGCGTTGCCCGCTTTGATGATCGCCGGGATCTGGAAGCAGGTCGGTTACGCGATGGTCCTTTTCCTGGCAGGCCTTCAAACCATTCCCCGCGAGCTGAAGGAAGCGGCGGAGATCGATGGGGCCAGCCCGTGGCGGACCTTCTGGCATGTTACTTTGCCCCTCTTGAATCCTACGGTGGTCTTCGTGGCGGTTATACTGGTGATTAATGCCTTCCGGGTCTTCAGTATCCCCTATGTGATGACTTCAGGAGGGTTCACTTATTTAACTCCAGGAGGGCCTTTGCATAGCACTCGAGTCTTTGTGTTGCATATTTATGACCTGGCCTGGAAACAGTTCGATTTCGGTTATGGCGCTGCGAATGCAATTGTGCTCTTACTCATGATTATGACGGTCACTCTTATTCAGCTTCGCATCCTTCAACGTCCGTTTGAATATTGAGGTTCCGGACTGGAGGTAGCCATGTCTATACTACGGCACAGCATCAGTCGAGGGATGATCTATCTGATCCTTATGGCCGGATCTGTAGGCATGCTGTTGCCTTTGGTGTGGATGACCTCCTCCGCCTTTAAACCTTTACATGAGGTCATGCGAATCCCTCCGACGTGGATCCCTGAGGAACCTACGCTAGATAACTTCCGCGCGGTCTTTGCTCAGTTTCCTTTCGGACGCTATTTTTTAAACAGCCTGATCACTTCGTCCCTGATCACGCTAAGCGTCGTGATCACAAGCGCCATGGCGGGATATGCCCTGGCCCGATTTCATTTCCCGGGACGGGATTTCCTTTTCGTTCTGATTCTCTCCAGTTTGATGGTCCCATTCCAGACGCGTATGATACCGCTTTATCAGCTGGCGATCCGATTCCATCTGCAGGACACTTTGCTGGGAGTGATGTTCCCATGGCTGGTAGATGCGTTTGGGATTTTCCTTATGCGTCAATTCATGATGACCATCCCGGCTGATCTCGTCGATGCGGCGCGAATTGATGGGGCGTCCGAGTTGCGGATCTTCTGGACGATCATGCTACCTCTGGTGCGCCCCGCGATCGCTGCGCTGGCCATCTTCACCTTCCTGGGCTCATGGGAGGAGTTCCTCTGGCCGTTAATTATTACGAGTTCGGATGTCAGTCGGACAATTCCTGTAGGATTGCAGTTCTTCTCCGAACAGTATGGAACCAATGTCCACTGGCAGATGGCTGGCGCTCTGATCGCAGCGCTGCCAATGCTTGTGGTTTTCTTCGTCCTTCAACGTCAGATCATTGAGGGCATTGCTTTAACCGGGATGAAAGGATGATGATGCAACCTCTGATGACACCCGCGCCTGTTCTGAAAGAGCCTCCACCGTTTCTTCCGACGGGCAACCTGTGGCTTTCCATCCCCATGATCGATCGGCGGGATGGAAGTGTGCATCGTATCGGCGTTCTCCATGAACATCTTAATGGTCTGGTCGAGGCGGAAGGAGATCCGTTGATTCGCCCGGTTCTGTTTGTGGATCATCAGCTGGTGACTGGGGCGAGGTCTCTGAGCTGGAACCGGGAGGAATTCTGGATACCGGTCTGGAAATTCCGTGAGGAGAACCTGGAGGTCGAGGGCCGTATCTGGGCTCCAATAACCGAGCGCGGTCTTGTATATCAGTTGCGAGTTTCGCTGGATCAGGGCACGGCCCGGACGATCACTATAGGCTTTGAAGGGCGATGGATCCAAACGCTTCTTTCCCGCTTCGCGTCACGCCCCCTGCAGGGAAGCTGGCTCATTGAGCGAGATTCATGGACTGGCAGCATGGTTGCTGAGTTCCGTGTTGGCTCCCCATGCGTCGCCCTGGGCCTGCAGCTGGATCCTTTTCTTCATTCAGAACTCCTTTCCTATGATTTTCTATGCTACCGTGGAATGCTTCATCGCGAGCTTCGGCCCGGAGAAACCGTCTCGGTAGCCCTTTACCTGGCAGTGGCTCCCGACGCAGATGGAGGACGAACGGGGGCCCTGCATCTTCGTCGCCGGGGAGCGGACGCGCTTCTCAAGGAGACTCGACGGTGGTTAGGGGTTCACGCTTACCGGCTGGAGGATCCAGCCCTGATGGCGCGGCTTAATGAGAATCTGTTCTTCGCTTACTTCTTCAGCCAGGGAGATTGTCTGGATACGGGCGCTCCGGTGATGGTGACCTCGCGGAGCCCCCTGTATTACGTCAGCGGTGCTTTCTGGAGTCGCGATGCTTTCCTGTGGTCATTCCCGGCAATCCTGCTAGTAGATCATGAGCGGGCTCGACTCCTGTTACAACGCGCTCTCCCACGTTATCTTTCCCACATCGCTGATCACGCCCTTTATCTGAATGGTGTTCCTCTCTACCCTGGTTTTGAACTGGACCAGGCTGCGGCCCCCTTGTTGGCTATCTGGCGCTACATCCATGAAACTGGTGATGAACGCATGCTACGGGATCCTGTAATCGCCGAGGCGATTCCCGCCCTGTTGTGGAAAATCGAGGAGCAGCGGGATCCGGCAACGGGGCTCTACCAGACTTTTCTGTTGCCCACCGATGATCCCACGGAATACCCGCTGGTTATCTATGATAACGTTCTGGTCTGGGCAGCTTTCCGGG
This sequence comes from Chloroflexota bacterium, assembly GCA_030550075.1. Classification (GTDB taxonomy): domain Bacteria; phylum Chloroflexota; class Anaerolineae; order Thermoflexales; family Thermoflexaceae; genus Thermoflexus. The sequence goes on from JAUQQB010000022.1 coordinate 9,190, forward strand.
TCTCCGGCGATCTGTTACGAAGGATGGGTAAGGAGAGCGAGGCGATGCGCTGGGAATCGGAGGCTGATAAGCTGGCGGAGGCGATCCGGCGACATGGCATCGTAGAGGGGCCCGAAGGGCCGATGTGGGCCTGGGCCCGGGATCCATCCGGCCGCTTTGAACTGCGCGAGGAGCCGCCGGGAAGCTTGCGGTTGCTCACCTACTATGGCTTTTGCGATCCTGAAGATCCAGCCTACCGAAACACAGTGCGCTGGCTATCTTCTCCCGCTAATCCGTACTTCTTCCCCGGCCCCTTCAGCGGTCCGGGCTCTTCCCACTTCCCCTTCCCAGGCGTCTTCGATCTGGCCAATCGATTGCTCACCGATCCGGACCCAGCTGTTTTGGATCTGGTGCGGGAGGCCCCCATGGATCATGGGCTGGCGTGCGAGTCCATCGACCCTCATACAGGCGTGGTTCGCACAGGGGCGGCTATGGCAAGCCTGGCGGGGTTTCTGGCCTGGGCTCTGTGGGCGCGGATCAGGGGTCATCATCGCTTCTTCGAACACTTGAAGTAAGTGGGAGGGGTGATGGGCTATCGGTGCCTGACCCACCGGCCAAAACAGGGGAACCAACTCAGAGCAACTCCTTGATCCAACGGCTCATAAACGGAAGCGCAGCACATTGCAGAGCACAAAGATGATCAGGAAAATCCCAATAGCCAGGAAATCGACCGGCTTCATCCGCAACGTCTCCATCTCGGTGGGCCGGCCGGGCGAGCCGAACCCCTTGGTCTCCAGGGCGATCTGGAAATCGTTGGCTTTGCGGAAAAGGAGCAGGATCAGCGGTGTGATGATCGGCACATAGGCCCTGCGCAGACGGGTGATCAGGTTCATTCGGTCAATGTCAAAGGCCCGGAGCTTCTGGGCATCCATGATGTTGTTCCACATCTCGAAAATCAGCGAGGTGAAAGAAAGGGCGCTGACGAACATAAACGTCATCACCTTGGGCAGACGGAGCTGGTTCATAGCCGCCATCAGCTCAGCGTTCGAGGTAGTCATTACCAGCAATGGCAGCGAGGAGGCGGCGGTCAGAATCCGCACCGACAGCATGAAGCCCAGCTGAACACCCTCCAGCGTCAGCTCCCCCACGTTCGAGCCGCCGAAATGGAGCTCCCCGAACCTGATCAGAACCGTCTTCCCATACCGGTAAGTGAACCCCTGGGCCAGCATCAGGAAGATGAAAGTCCCCGCCAGGATCTTCATCAGGGCGGCGAACCGCCCCACCTCGATGCGCGCCGCCGCCCATAATGCGGCGGATAACCCGAGCCAGGGAAGCAGAACCGGGAGGTGGCGGATGTCATAAAGCGGGATGAGGATGAGCAGCAGGGTGAGCAACACATAGATCATTTTGGTGAAAGGATGCAGGCGATGAACGATGGTCCGACGCTGGATATAGCGGAACGGAACGTTCACGGTAACCCTCCCAGGACCGTCAACAGGTCTTGAGTGGTCAGCACCCGGCGTGGGATCCCAAAAGAGGCGAGCTGCCGGGCGATCTCATGGGCGATGGGAGGACGCAGAAAGCTGCGATGCAACAGCTCCGTCTGGCTGAACACTTCCTCCGGCGTTCCGTCTATCAGGATCTGGCCGTCCCACATCACGATCACGCGCTCGGCGTAGCGAGCGACCAGTTCCATGTCGTGGGTGATCATGATCACGGTTCGCCCCTTCTCCTCCCGGAACCTTCGAGCGAGCTCGGCCAGCTGATAGCGGCCCCGATGATCCTGAGCTGTCGTCGGCTCATCCAGGATGAGGATCTGGGGGTCCATGGCCAGGGTGGCCGCCACTGTTAGCTTCCGTCGATCCCCGAACGAGAGCCGAAAGGGGAAAGTCTCCGCTTCGGTTTCCAGCTCCACCCAGCGCAGGGCTTCCTGAATCCGGATTTCTGCCTCTTCGCGAGGGATGCCCAGGTTGCGCAGGCCGAAGAGGATCTCCTCGCGCGAGGAGACCGTGAAGAGCTGGTAATCCGGGTTCTGAAGAACCAGGCCAACCCGTCGGGCTAACTGGCCTACGGAAAGACGCCGCACGTCTTCCCCCAGCACGCGCGCATGACCAGCCGTAGGCCGGAGCAAACCCACCATACATTTCACCAGGGTGCTCTTCCCCGAACCGTTCTGTCCGATGATCCCGACGAATTCGCCTTCCCGAATGGTGAGGTTGATCCCCTTTAGGGCGGTCACCGGCGGATAACCCGGATAGCGATAAACCAGATCCTGCACTTCGATCACCGCGGGGCGCGCAGGGGATGGTGATCGGGTGGAATCCGGAAGCGGGCGCGGCATGATCCGGCCCTGGCGGAGCAGGGACGCTGCCTGTTGGGCAACCTGAGCGACATCCAGATCACGCAATCGCTGACCATCCTGGTGGATCGACGTTCCGCCTTTGCGAGCGATGTAGATCCAGACGTGCGCTAAAGTCGGCGGCTTCACCCCCGCCGCCTCTAAACGCTCCGGTTGCGCGAAAACTTCCTCCGGCGTCCCCGCGAGGATACATCGGCCTTCCTCCAGAACCCAGACCTGGTCCGCCAGATCCATCACCTCATCGGTCTCATGGGTAGTCATGAGGATGGTGATGTCCCGATTGGCCTTCAAGCGATGGAGGGCCTGCACCACTTCCCAGCGCCCCAGCGGATCCAGCTGAGAGGTAGGCTCGTCCAGCAACCTGAACTTCGCCGGTGCGTCGCCCTCCGTAAATATGGGGGATGATATAATTAAGTGGGGAAGAAAAAGTAAGAACAATGGCGAGACCATATCTGAGCACGCATTCTGAGAGATATGTAGTCTTTGGTGTCAGCGCAAAATCGATACCAGTCCGGTTGCCCGGAAAAGGGGTGGTGGTTTCTTTGAATTACACATCGAATATTTCCCAATAGTATTAAGATCAAGTATAGATACAATAAAAATTTCTCAAAATTATTCATTTTGGAGGAAATTATGGAGGCTATAGAGGAATTTCTGATCAAAGAATTTGAGCAACAGCATCAGAACATTAGAGAGATTGCGAACTTAACTTTTCAAAAGATTCAGTTCTTTTTGAATCTGGAAACTTTTATATTTGGTGCGTTTCTAACAATTTTCAGTTTGGGTATTAAGGATATAATAAATTATCTATTTCTATCCGCGTTATTTTTAAGCTTTTTTGGTCACATGGTTTTTGTAACAGCCGTGCACGCTATTGTTCAAGAAATATCTCTTGATTTTGTCAACCATGTAATTAGAGTATATTTTAAAAATAAATATCGGGAAAACATGGCGCACAAATATATTTATTTTGCTAGAGATTTTGAGGAAAAATACCTTTCTATTTTGCGTGAAATTGATTCAAATTATGATATTTATAATGGAGTTAGATGGAAAAACAATAAGGATCCATCAGTTTTTATAGCTCTTTTCGTCGGTAATATTAATTCATTTAATTTGACGCTATTTATTATAAGTTCCTTGTTAACAATATTCAATATTACGAAAATTTCTGCAAATTTATATGCGCTATTTGGTCTCGGAATACCCTTGTTTTTTATTGTTAAAATTCTATATTTACGAGCGTTTTTCGAGCGCAAATTGGATTATGAACAAAGAAATATTATGCAGGACTGGTTGGTGTTCTTGAGAAATTTGGGGGAATTTTAGGATTTGGAAAAATGGCTGTATGAATGATTCTGGGCCCTGTGAATTTAATCCCAACTCGGTTCTTCGGCATAAAGACCTGTTCGCCTAGATTCTTAACAAGCTCTCAATTTCTCCAATCCTGGAAACCTTGAGGCATAGAGTCATCTGGGGTGAAAGGCTTGACTTTACCCACATCTTTAGGCGAAGCTACAGGAAACCGCAGTCGGCATGGGGGCGGCTCTGAAAGGCCCGGACGTTTACGTCCGGGGCAGAAAACAAAGCCCTTTCGGGCTATGGAGGACCCCAACAAGCCAGATTTCAGCCCCCGAAAGGGGCTTCGCCATTGAGCCTAACGGTTTACCGTCGGGCAATCAACGGCAGCCTCCTGAGATATGGGTAAAGTCAAGGTGAAAAGGTCTTGCCTCCTAGCCGAGTAGGATCCAGGCGATCAGTTGCTCAGCCCGCACAAGAGGAGCTCTAAGCTCAGTATAGAGCCTGGAGAGGGATAACCCCGGGAGGCGGTCATGATCGGGACGGAGGCGCCGATGCTGGTGATCACAGAAGGACAGCTGGCGGGACAGCGCTGGCCCGTCGACCAGGAAGTCCTGCTCATTGGTCGCAGTGAGACATGCGACCTGGTGTTGCCGGAACGGCAGATCTCCCGCCAGCATGCCCGTCTCAAGCGGGAAGCCGATGGTTACTACATCGAGGACCTGGGTAGCAAGAATGGAACTTTTATCAATGGGCAGCCGCTGGCGCCCTTTACCCCCCAACGTCTGAAGGATGGCGATGAAATCGCCCTCGCTCTGTGCGTGCGTATGCGGTTTGTCAGCGCGGAGGTGACGCTTCCCCTGGAATCCACCCCGCTTCCCTCTCTGGTCCCCGGGCTTCTGATCGATCGGGCGGCCCGACGGGTGTGGGTGAACGGTCGAGAGGTGGATCCTCCCCTTTCCCCTGCGCAATTCCGGGCGCTGGAACGGCTGGCCATGGCCCGGGGCGCTGTGGTCTCACGGGATGAGCTGGTCGCTTACATCTGGCCTGAGGAGGACCCCCGTGGGGTCACGGAGCAGGCGCTGGATGCGCTCATCCGCCGCTTGCGGGAACGGCTGGCCCAGGTGGATCCGAATCGCGATTATATCCTCACCGTTCGAGGCCATGGCTTCCGGCTGGCCGATGTTTCGCTTCATCTGAAAGGGCAGCCGGAGGGGCGATGAGCTCGTGTCGTCTCTCACGGCGATCCCTGGGGGCGGCAGCGGAGGCCTTCGTGGCGGCCCATCTCGAGGCCCAGGGATATTCCATTCGGGCCCGGAACTGGCGATCGCCCTTTGGGGAGATCGATTTGATCGTGGAGGGGGAGGGATGGCTGCGCTTCATCGAGGTCCGCGCCCGGCGGAATGATCGTTTCGGGCCCCCTGAAGAGAGCCTGACCCCGCGCAAGCGCCGGCGCCTGCTGCAAACCGCCCTGGCCTACCTGGGGCAACTGGAAGGCCCGGAACCCTGCTGGCGGGTGGATCTGGCCTCCGTTGCTCTGGATGCGCAGGGCCGCCCGGTTGCGGTCACGTTCTTTGAGAACATCCTGGAGAAGTGGTAGTGCTCGCCTTATAAATTGGGGATCTGCCCAATTTCCTTTTATAGGCTTCCTCGTAGAGGAAGGCGGGCGATAGGCGTGTAAATCGCACCCTGGGGATGGAGATCGCTGCGCATCAGGGTGATCTCCGCCGCGCGCACCTCTCCCAGTCGCTCGACCGTGGTCCGTTCGATCACCTCCGCGATCCGCCGGTAATGGGCCGGCGTCGCATCCCGGCTGACCCGCCCCAGCGTGAGGTGAGGCTGGTAGGGGCGATCTTCAGGGGGATAACCCAGTTTCTGCATACTGGACTCCACCAGACGCTGGAAGGCCGTCAGCGCCCGGGTGGGATCGGAGATCCCCACCCAGATCACCCGGGGATGCCGGAGGTCCGGGAAGCAACCGATCCCTTCCACCACGAACGTGAAAGGCCCCCGCTCCAGGGTCAGCCCCCGCAGCGCTGCGACGATTTCATCCACGTGGGAGGCTGGGACCATCCCAAGGAACTTCAGGGTGAGGTGAATGCTTTCCGGCCGGACCCACCGGATCGGCAGGTCCCGGAGCTCCCGGCGCAGGCGATCCTGCACCTCGGC
>JAUQQB010000441.1 GCA_030550075.1 Chloroflexota bacterium
GCACGGTATTGGCCCTGGCTGCATGTGCGCCGGCTCCGACACCGGCGCCTCCCACAGCGACCCCAGCGGCTCCGCCCCCTGCAGCGACCCCAGCTCCTCCGACACCGACCCCGCCGCCGACGGAGGTGGTCCTGACGGCCTGGACCATCGGGCCGGAGCAGGCCTCTCACTTCCGAGCGGATAACCTGGTGGCGGCAGCGGAGGCCCTCAACAAAGCCCTCGAGGCGGAGGGGGCGAACGTTCGGGTGAAGGTGGACGCCAGCTTTGACACCAGCACATGGGACGAATACCGCCAGCGGTTCATCCTGGCCGCTCAGGCAGGCAACGCGCCGGATATCATCCTGAGCGGCCACGAGGACACCGCCCCGTGGTCCGAAGCCGGGTTCATCGTCCCGCTGGACGAGTGGATCAAGAAGTATGAGGCCCAGACAGGCCTCAAGGACATCTTCCCCACCCTCTGGAACGCTGTGACCTACAAGGGCCAGCGCTGGGCAGTTCCTCAGGACACCGAAGCCCGCCCGATGTTTTTCAGCAAGACGCTCCTGAAGAAGCTGGGCTGGTCCGATGAGGAAATCAAGGCCCTGCCCGAGCGGATCCGAACCGGCCAGTTCACTCTTATGGATCTGCTTCGGGTCGCTAAGGAGGCTCAGGACAAAGGGGTGGTGAAGCCGGGTTACGGCTACTGGACCCGCCCGCGTCGGGGGCTGGATTTCTATCAGTTCTACATTGCCTTCGGCGGTCAGTTGCAGGATCCCCAGACCGGGAAACTCGTGCTGGTCCGGGAGGCCCTCCGGAAGCATTTCCAGTTCCATTACGACACGGTGTTCACTTATGGAACCACACCGAAGAACTTCATCGGGACCGACTGGAGCACCTGGCATCAGACGGTGAGTGCGGGGGATCAGGTGCTCTTCTGGAACGGTGGAACATGGCACTGGGGTCAGTGGCTAACCCAGTTCAACCGCCAGGAGCCGGATTTGTGGGCGAACATCAGTTTCGCCTTGATCCCGGCGGGCGAGCCCGGGCAAAAGCCCACCACCCTTTCCCATCCTCTGGTTTATATGGTAACCTCGGAGAAGGCGAGCGGGAAGAAGAACCAGGAACTGGCCTTCCGGCTGATCGCTATGGCCACCACCCCCGAACTCAACACCCGCCACGCGGTGCAAAGCGCCCACCTGGCGATTTTGAAGACCCAGCTCGACGATCCAGAGTATAAGAAGGCCCAGTTCCTGCAGCAGACCGCCTATATGGTGGAATATGCCACTTACGCGCCCAACCACGCCGACTTCTCGGCCTATGATGAGGTGGTCTGGACGGCTCTGTCCGCCGTCATGGGCGGGGAGATGAAGCCGGACCAGGCTGTTGAGATGGTGGTGAAGGAACTTCAGGCCCGTTTGGGGGATAAGGTGAGCATCCGATGAGGCAGATGGAACGGGAGCTGGAAATGGCGAAGAGGGGGAGGGAGTTTTCCCTCCCCCTCCTGCGGATTCGGCCCAGGGTCTCCAAACAGGGGGTGGCCGCCCTCCTCTTCTTGAGTCCAGCGGCCCTGATTGTGCTCCTGTTTTTTGTCGCCCCCGTCCTGCTCACCTTCTGGATCAGCCTGACGAATATGAGCGTGGCGACCCTGGGCCGAACCGAGCTCATCGGGTTCAGCAACTATTTGCGGATCCTGCGCAGCCCCTACACTTCGCGGATTCTCCAGAACACGCTCCTCTACGTTTCCGCCACGCTGACCTTTAACGTGGGAATGGGCCTTATCCTGGCCCTGTTGACCACGCATATTGAGGAACGGGTAGGGGTCCTCTTCCGGGCCTTATGGTTGTTGCCCCGCATCACCCCCTCCGTTGTCTATGCGCTGTTGTGGACCTGGGCGACCGCCCCGGCCCCCTTTGGGACCCTGAATCAGGTCCTGGGCCCGCTGGGGCTTCCCTCTCACAACTGGCTGACCACCCAGCCGTGGGGGGTGATCATTCTCGCCAATGGGTTTGTCGGAGCCTCCCTGGGGATGATCATCTTCACCTCGGCCATCAAGGCGATCCCACCGGATTACATCATGGCGGCCCAGGTAGATGGAGCCACCACCTGGCAGATCATCCGACGGATCATTCTGCCGCTGATCCGGTGGCCGATCATGTTTGTGACGGCTTATCAGACGCTTTCCCTTCTGGCCTCTTTTGAATACATTCTGCTGCTCACAGAGGGCGGACCCGGGTTCTATCGGACGGAGGTCTGGGCGCTCTACGCGTATCACCAGGCCCTTTCTAACTACTTCGGGAACGTGCAATTCGGGTTTGGGGCCGCGCTGGCCGCCGTCCTGGTGGCCATCGGCGTGGTGGCTTCGGTGATTTATCTGCGGGTCTTCCGCTTCCAGCAGATGATGGGCGAGCCAAAGATCGAAGGGGTGTGAGATGGGAAAGATTAGGAAGGGCGCGCCCTATCTGATCCTGATGGTTCTCTCCCTGCCGCTGCTTCTCTTGTATGCGTGGCTGTTCATCGGGGCCTTCTCCCCCCGCACCCATGGGTTGATCCCGGAGGGCTTCACTCTGTCGAACTGGCGCTTCCTGTTTGCGCCGTGGGGGAACCGCCCCAGCATCTGGGTGGCGGCATTGAATTCCACTTTGCTGGCAGGGGGCTATACGGTGGTCCTGTTGCTCGTCTCCTCCACCGCCGCCTATGCGCTCTCCCGGCTCTCTTTTCGCGGCCGTCGCTTCTTCCTGATGCTGGTCCTGATCCTTCATGCCTTCCCCAGCATCACCCTGTTGATTGCCATCTTCTATGTCCTGCGAGCTTTGCGGCTTTACGACACCCTGATCGGGGTGGCTCTGGTGAAAACTGCCCTGGAGCTTCCGCTGGGGATCTGGGTGATGAAAGGGTTCTTCGACAACGTGTCATGGGACATCGAGATGGCCGCGTTGATTGACGGTTGCTCCCGCCTCCAGGCCTGGCGCCGGGTGATGATCCCGATGGTTCGCCCCGGCATCGC
>JAUQQB010000442.1 GCA_030550075.1 Chloroflexota bacterium
CCCAAAGGGCCGTGGGGAGGGGGGAGAAGGGGGGTGGGGCCATTCCGTTCCACCTTTAGAGCTTTCAACTGCGTAATTCCTATCCATGAAAGAAGGTCGGCGGCCTCATCCGCTCACATGGGGGATGGGGAGAATCTATCCCACTTTCAGCCGCTCCTCAAACCATCGAATCGTTCGCCGCAGACCCTCTTCCAGAGAGATCTGCGGACTCCATCCCAGGCGCTGGCGGGCTTTCGTAATATCCGGGCAACGGCGCTGGGGATCCCCTGGGATCCGTCGATCGGATAGAAAGTGAACCCCGGCCGGGTTACCGGTGAGGCGGTTGATGATCTCCGCGAAGGTGAGGATGCTGACCTCTTGCGGGTTCCCCAAGTTTACCGGCTCGTGTTCCTCAACCTCGAGGAGTCGCCTGATCCCTTCCACCAGATCATCGATGTAACAGAAGCTGCGGGTTTGGGAGCCATCGCCGTAAACCGTAAGGGGCTCCCGGCGCAGGGCCTGGCCGATGAAATTCGGCACCACTCGTCCATCATCCAGCCGCATGCGGGGACCGTACGTGTTAAAAATGCGAACGATGCGGGTATCCACAGCGTGAACCCGATGGTAAGCCATCACCATCGCTTCGGCGAACCGTTTGGCCTCATCGTAAACGCCCCGCGGACCGATGGGGTTCACGTGGCCCCAGTAAGCCTCCGGCTGCGGATGAACCTGGGGGTCTCCGTAGACCTCGCTGGTGGAGGCGAGCATATAACGGGCTCCCTTCACCCGCGCGAGGCCCAGGGTGTTATGGGTCCCCAGCGCCCCAACTTTCAGGGTCTGAATGGGGTATTTCAGATAATCCACCGGGCTGGCCGGCGAGGCGAAGTGAAGCACGGCATCGAGCGGTCCTTCCACATAGAGGAAGTGGGTCACGTCATGGCGAATGAAGCGAAAGCGGGGATGTCCCATGAGATGGGCGATGTTGTCCGCCGTTCCGGTTAGGAAATTATCCACGCCGATCACTTCGTGGCCGTCCGCGAGGAAGCGATCGCAGAGATGGGAACCAATAAAGCCGGCGGCACCAGTGATCAGGATACGCATGGAGCGTTTCACCTTATCTTAGATTGGGGAGTTTTGAGAGTGGGCTGAGGGCCATCCTGCCTGGCGAGGGCAGGACACCCGCGTCATCTATTGCACTGTCCTTTTCCTGCTAACCGAGGGAAAGCCTCCATCGGGTAAGGAAGATGAGGGCGATTGCTTCCAGCAGGGTGAGTCCGCCGATCCACACCGCGGCGTCAAACCAGAATTTCTCCGGATACAGCCGGATCAGCGTATCTGTAGGCAGGAAAAGCCATGTGTCTCCTTCGAAGAACAGCCGGTGGAACAGGGTGAACGCGGCGTCGAAGCTTAGAAGGAAGCCCAGCAGGATCCCCAGAACTAGCCCTAAGGTGAGGAGGCCCCCCCGATTCAGGCTCTGCCAGGCCATCTGACGGGTTGCCGGGGAAAACCAGAGACATGCCCAGGCCCCGATGAGTGCCAGGGCCAGGATCAGGCCCACTCGAAAGGCGATCCCCTGCAGCACATACACATCCTGCATATGCCGGACCTCTCGCTCATTGAACGCTAGCTGTCCATCCTCGAAGCGAACTTCTCGCAGGATGCTCGCCCCGGGCGGCTGGGTCACAGAGCGGAGCCCGGTCAGGGCCAAGTTCAACCGTTCCTCCGGGCTCATCCCATAGAGATCTGGTGGGAAATCGGGGCGCGCGTATTCCAGGCGAACAAACCAGCCGCTCATTAACAGACGGACGTTCAGCAGGAGCAATACGATAGGTAGCGAAAGGACGATCACGGCCGAGAGCACGCGGGATAGCATAGCCTTGCTCCTCCCCTGGAGTTCTTATGCGTTCGTTGCAGGATTGCGCGTGAAATTCATTTGGTCGATGACTGTTTTCCTCACCGGGTATCTATCAGCATCTCTCCTCCATAACGTGGGCAGGTCAGCGCTCCACCCAGGCGATGCCCACGGCCCCGGGGCCCACGTGGGCGCCGATGGCCGGGCAGGCCTGGAGAATCGGAATCTCCATGGTCCAGCGTTTCTGGAGATGACGGGCCAGATCCTGAGCGGCATCCCGAGCGTCGGCATGGAGGATCGCCAGCGCCTCCAGATCCGTGCGTTGCGCCGCGATCTCGCCGATGCGTTCCACCGCCCGATGCCACGTCCGAACCCGTTCCAGAAGCACTGCCCGCCCTTCATGGACCTCAATCAGTGGCTTGAGGTGGAGTAGGGCGGCCGCGAAGGCGCGGATCCAGCCGATCCGTCCGCTCCGATGCAGGTAGTTTACATCCTCCACCGTGGCCAGCAATCGTACGCGAGGCCGAAGTGTCTGCAGATGGCGAAGGATCTCCTCCAGAGAGAGCCCTTCCCGGGCCCAGCGAGCCGCATAACGCACCTGCCATCCCAGTCCCATGGAGACCTGACCCGAGTCAAAGACATATACGCGAGGACGCATCACGGTCTGCGCCGCCAGGTGGGCTGCATTGCAGACGGCGCTGAAGGCGCTTGCCACGTGGATCGAGAGGATGACATCGGCCTCCTCTCCCAGCTGGCGGTAGATGACCTCGAAATCCCCGGCGCTGGGAGCGGCGGTTTGGGGAAGGACCTCGCCGGCCCGCAGACGCTTGTAGAAGGCCTCCCGCGAGATCTCGACATTGTCCCGATACACCTCCTCCCCGAAGCGTACATAGACTGGCACTACGGTGATCTCTTCTTCCGTGATCCACCCAGGGGGAAGATCCGCTGTGCTATCCGTGACGATCCGAATGCGCATAGAGCTCGTCTCGAAACAGGTTGGGCTCTGACAGATACCCGGTTTTGATCCACAGATTGCAAGGGGGGCAATCCATAGAGCCTTGAGGGCAGGCCTCCTCCCAGTGGCCCACAGGGCTACGGGAAGTAGGGAAAGGTATAGTTTCGGGGCGGGCGGGGCCGCCGAAGGCGGCCCCG
>JAUQQB010000443.1 GCA_030550075.1 Chloroflexota bacterium
GGGAGCCTCCTGCAGGTAACGCTCCAGCGTCCAGCCCCCCATCCGCACCACGTAGGGGCCAGCAATCGGTTCCTTCCGCTCATCCACCACCATCACATGCATCATTCTCCCCCTGCCTCTATAGCCCCCGACGGCCTCAATCGCTCACTCCCCTCTCAGCGAGGATGCGTCGCAGGCATGCTTCGGCGGGGGGCAGGGGTTCCTGGAAGAGCCATCCGACCTCCAGCCAGAAGCCGGGCACCGCCTGGCTGGTCAGCTTCCCTTCCTGCATCCTCTTCACCTCCACCTCTGCGCCCCGCCGCCGATGAACCACCACCTCCCCCCGCTCCCGATCCACCACCCAATACTCCGGGATCCCCGCCTCCCGATACTCAGCCGCTTTCTCCCCCAGATCCATCCCCCGCGTGGCCGGACTGGTCACCTCCACCACCAGCGCCGGCCGCACCTCCAGAGGCACCCCCCGCGCCTTCCCCGCCTCCTCCGGCGGCACCACAAACACATCCGGCTCCCGAATCACATCGGGCAACACCCGAAGCGCCGCCGGGGATAGCAGGACCTCACCCCATCCCCGGGCTTCGCAATATCCCTGCAGTAGCCGATATAGAAACCCTACAATCCGTTGATGTTCCGCGGTGGCGGGCGAGTGCATGATAAGCTCTCCGCGCACGAGCTCCCAGATTTGATCCTCGGGAGCCTCCTGCAGGTAACGCTCCAGCGTCCAGCCCCCCATCCGCACCACATAGGGGCCAGCAATCGGTTCCTTCCGCTCATCCACCACCATCACATGCATCGCCCTCACTCCTCCAGCCAGTCCCGCACCCGCCCGCCGCGCATCCGCCGCAGCCACGTTTCATCTTCGTAATCGATCTCATAGCGGACCCGACGGCGCTCCTTACCCTTCCCCGCTTTCTTGCGCCGTCGGAGCTCTTCCTCCTCTTCTTCATCCTCATCGCCCTCGATCTCCACGGGCTCCGGCTCTGGAATGGGGAAGGAAACCTCGAGAGGCTCCAGCGCCGGCTCTGGAACCGGGATCTCCCCCTCAACCTCCCGCGCAGTTTCCTCGCTTAGGGGGCTCTCCCTGCCCTCCAGGGCGAGGGGCTCGGGCACGGCCTCCTGGGTGGATGGGGCCGGCTCCGCGGTTGCCACCGGCTCTGGAATGGGAGCCTCCTCCGCCACCCGGGCCGGCTCCGCCGGCTGCGGGGCAGGCTCCGGCTTCTCCACGGGGACTTCCAGAGCTTCCACCTGCGCCGCTTTCTGCGCTTTGCGGCGAGCCCGCTCGGCCTCCCGCCGGGCCATATAGGCCTGATAGGCCGCCTCCAGGAAGGTTCGGGCATCCCGAAGCTCATCCGCGCTCCAGGGCAGCCCCGGCTGGCTCTTATGACGGGCCAGGGCCTCCCGCATCGCCGGGATCAGCCGGGCGGCCTCCCCCATGCGTTCCTGTAACTCGGGATCTTCCACGCGAGGGAGCCACTGCTCCAGCGCCTCCGTCAGGCTATGGATGTCGATCCGCCATCCGGTCAGGCGCGCCGCCAGCCGGGCGTTCAGCCCCTCCCGACCGATCGCCAGAGAGAGCTGATCATCCGGCACCACCACCTGGGCTGTCCGTTCCGAACGCTTCTCCTCGAATAGGTGCACCGTGAGCACCCGGGCCGGACTCAGAGCTTTGGCGATGAAAATCGCAGGGTCGGGATGCCACTCGATCACATCGATCTTCTCGCCCCCCAGCTCATGGACCAGGTTCTGGATCCGCATGCCACGCTGGCCGATGCATGCGCCCACCGCATCGATGTTAGGCTGGGTAGCGGCCACAGCTACTTTTGTGCGCTGGCCCGGCTCCCGAGCGATCGCTTTGATCTCCACCAGGCCGTTGTAGATCTCCGGCACCTCGGTCTCCAGCAGCCGCCGGATCAGGTTCTTATGAGTCCGGGAAAGGATCAGCTCGGGCCCGCGGGACGTCTGCCGCACCTCGGCCAAGTAAGCCCGAATCCGCTGGTGGGGCTGGAGCCGCTCCCCAGGCACCATCTGGTTGCGGGGCAGGACCGCTTCAGCCCGACCCTGAGCCAGCAACACCGTCGCCCCTTGCGGCGTAACCGCCTGAACCACCCCGTGGACGATCTCTCCTTCCTGCTCGGAGAAGTAACGGTAGAGATAATCCCGCTCCGCCTCCCGGATGCGCTGCAGGATGATCTGACGCACATTCTGCGCGGCGATCCGTTGGGCGAAGTTCGCCGGCGTGACATCCAGGCGAATGGTTTCTCCCACGCGCACATCCGGGCAAATCCGACGGGCCTCCACCAGTGAGATCTCGTGGCGAGGATCCTCCACCACCTCCACTACCGCTTTCTGAAGAAAGACCCGAATATGACCCGTCTCCAGATCGATCTCCACGTCCACGGCCTGGGTGCTCCCCACATCCGTCATGCGACGGAACACGGTCGCCAGGGCCCCTTTCAAGACGTCCAGGACAACCTCGCGGGGAAGATTCCGATCGGCCGCGATCTGATTCACTGCCAGCAGGAGCTCGCTTTTGGCCATTCGATGGCTCCTCTTGCTGCGTATTCGTCCGGGATCACGCGGTTGATCCTGTCGGGATCGGAAGGCTCAACGGGCCGCCACAGGCCGCCCATTCCGCCTGACCACACCCTCTATGAACAACACAGGGGCGCCCGACTGCGCCCCTGTTGATGACGAGGAATGTTCCGATGATGAAACTCACATCACAGGCAGGCCCTTCTCCGCAGCCCGCCCACTCTCCAGGACCCCGTGCAAGGATCCACCGCACCGTTCTGTTTTACATTTTAAACATAGCCTTCCGAAACGTCAAGGCAAGCCGGGTAGAGCTCAGACCTTTTCCGTCATTATCCCGTTCAGATCCAGCGGATGGCCCCACCCCCTGGATCCTCTCCTCCCCACGGCCCTTCGGGCTGTGGGGAGGAGGGATCAGAATGCTGGGGCGAGCCGGGCGCCAAAGGCGCCCG